>NZ_JBDPMD010000043.1:0-80872 GCF_039871875.1 Sphaerisporangium sp. B11E5
CGACCACCCCGCACCACACATCCCCTCATCGCCCCAGGACCGCCCCACGTCCCCCGACCACCCCACGTTCCCCGACCGCCCAGCGCCGCACGACCGGACACCCCTGGACGACTGGACCGGTTCCGTGGAGTCCCCTCCCGGATCCCCCGCCGATCAGGCCGCCAAGAGGCGGGCCGCCCGCCTGTTCGACATCCGGCGCATCATCGGCGGCCTGTTCCTCGCTTACGGCGTGATCCTCACCGTCACCGGGATCGTGGACACCCAGGATGCCGTGTCCAAGGCCGAAGGCATCCGCGTGAACCTCTGGACCGGCATCGCGATGATCGTCGTAGCCGCCGTCTTCATCGCCTGGGAACTCCTCCGCCCGGTGGACGTGCCCCCGCCGGATCAAGAACCTCCCGCCTGATCCGCCGCTGAACCGGATAAGTCCCTTCGCGTGGAACTTTCACCCCATACCTAGACAAAAGCCCAGCTCACGCCACCACCCCGCCCTCTCCGGCTTCCTTGCCCGGCCCGTTGGTCCTTAACATCGCGGGCGACCCCCCGGAGGTGGACCATGGCCGCGAGGCGCACGCTCCTGGCAGTGCTCACAGCCCTGATCGGTGTCCTGGCGTACCTGGTGGTGACGCCGACCCCACCCGCCAGGGCGGCCACCGTCAGGATCATGCCCCTCGGCGACTCCATCACCGGCTCCCCCGGCTGCTGGCGCGCCCTGCTGTGGAACCGCCTGGTCCAGGCCGGCTACACCGGCCTCGACTTCGTCGGCACCCTGCCACCCCAGGGATGCGGCGTCTCCCACGACGGCGACAACGAAGGCCACGGCGGAGCCCTCGTCACCAACGTCGCCGACCAGAACCAGCTCCCCGGCTGGCTGTCGGCCACCCGCCCCGACATCGTCCTGATGCACTTCGGCACCAACGACGTCTGGAGCAACCGCCCCACCCAGACGATCCTCGCCGCGTACAGCAAACTGGTCGACCAGATGCGGGCGAGCAACCCCAACATGAAGATCCTCGTCGCCCAGATCATCCCGATGAGCGTCAGCTCCTGCCCCGACTGCGGCAACCGCGTCATCAGCCTCAACGCGGCAATCCCCTCCTGGGCCGAGTCCAAGAGCACCCCCGCGTCCCCCATCGTGGTCGTCGACCAGTGGACCGGCTTCAGCAACGCGCAGAACACCTACGACGGCGTCCACCCCAACGCCGCCGGCGACCAGTTGATCTCCGACACGTGGTTCCCGCCCCTGAAGTCCCTCCTGGACGGCGTCCTCCCCACCCCCACGCCGACGCCCACCATGAGCACCACCCCCTCCCCGACCCGTCCCCCCACACCGACGCCGACCCCGACGCCGAGCAACTCCCCCGGCACCTGCCAGGCCACCTACACCGTCGGCAACTCCTGGCCCGGCGGCTTCAACGCCTCCGTGACCGTCCGCAACCCCGGCCCCACCACGACCTCCGGCTGGACCGTCCGCTGGATCTGGCCGAGCGGCCAGTCCGTCTCCCAGGCCTGGAACGCCACCGTCACCACCTCCGGCTCCACCGTGACCGCCAAGAACGCCCCCTACAACGGCACCCTCCCCGCCGGCGCCACCACAACCTTCGGCTTCACCGCCACCTACTCCCGCACCAACACCGCCCCCACCCCCCTCTGCACCTTCCCCTGACCCCAGGCCCGGCCCTCCGGCCACCTCCCACCAAGATCCAGGGCGCCCCCACCCGCCCGCCGGGGGCGCCCTCCCATTTTCCCGCCACCCCCACACCAAACTGACCCGACACCCCGCCCCGAACACCCCCCAAAATGTGAGAGACTCCAAGCTTGCGGGGCGGTAGCTCAGCCGGTCAGAGCAGCGGACTCATAATCCGTAGGTCGTGGGTTCAAGTCCCACCCGCCCTACTCCCGATCAGCCCGAAATCCGAGCTGACCAGCCCTTCTTCACGCAGCGGCCCACACATCACATGCAGCCGGATGTCACCGGAAGCAGTCCGGAGCCGGCGCTCACGGGATATGCGCGGGATGGGACGAGGCGCATTCTCCCGACTCAGGGCCACAAAGCGAAGGGCCGCGGGATGACCGTGACCATTGGAAGAGATCTTCACGCCGTCAACGCCTCGGCGATCCGCCGGTTGGCGATCTCCCGTTGCCCGTCTAGGCATTTGGCGTAGACCCGCAGCAGCACGTCCACGCTGTGCCCGGCCCGTTCCTCGGCATCCGGCGCCGGTACCCCCGAGTTGAGCCCTAGCAAGACCGCCGCATGCCGCAAGTCGTACGGCCGGCCAGCGGCGACGCGACCTGGTCAGGCGTCAACGCGTACGTCCGCGCTTCCTTCCAGACCTTGCCGTACGCGGTCCCGGCGAAGACACTGCCGGTGCGAGTCCGGAACAGCCGCCCGTCGGCCGCGGTGCCATGCCGTTCGATGTGCTCGCGAAGGATGCGCACCAACTCCGGCGGGATGGACACGTCCCTGATCGCCTTGCGCCGACGTTGCTTGAGGCCGCGAACGTCATGGGTGCTTCCTGAGTCGCTGTAGCGCCGGGAGCTTTCCGGGCGCGTCTGCTCCAAGGTCAGCAGGCCCCACTCGGTTGCCGGAAGATGGCAATCCTTCTCGCGCAGTCCGGCCGCCTCCGCAGGCCGCAGACCGGCGAAGTACATGCAGGCGAACATCCCCGCCAACATCGCCCCGCCCGCCGTACACGGCACCCGCCGCCCTGACCCAACCCGCCCGACCAGGGACGTGCCGCCGCCTCACCTAGGTACTGATACTCAGGCCTGCTGGGACGAGATCCTTCAGACTCGAGATCATGCGATTATTCCGAGCTGTTGGCCGCTATGTATCCCGATACGATCGCGGCAGGTTCGCGTTGGCCATCGCCGGCCCTTATGCGCTCCTCGTCATCGCCGCGACCGTCTACGTCGAGATCAGCACTCGCCAGCCAGGCAGCCAAGGGCTGGAGGCGCTGGCAGTGTTCGCGGTCACTGCTCCAAGTTCGCTGATCCTTATGGAGCTGCCGGCCGTACTGCCCGAAGTGACCTACTGGTTGTTTCCTGCGGCCGGGTTGTTCCAGGCATGGCTCCTATGGTTGAGCGCGCGAGGACGTAGGAAAAGCACGCCTCCAGCGGGGGCGCTCCGGCTCCAGGATGACGTCCAGGGCCAGGAGAAGGCGCCGTAGAGGGCTGGGGTGGAAGTCCGATCAGCCCTCCTGCCGTCAACCCAGGCGGAGCCCAGCAGACCGACTCCTCCGGCGCAAGCCCATCTGTGACCGTTGGCAACGCCGCAGCCGCCTCCGCGAGCTCGGGCACCACGCTGGTACAGGTGTCCGCGGTGAACCAGTACTACCTCGAAAGCATCGTCCAGTCGGCGCCGTCCCCGAGTTCGAGCAGGTAGTCCAGCGCCTGCGGGATGATCAACGCTCCGGGTCCGTGGTGCGGCGGGAAACCGGTGAGTCCACCAGGCGCCGCCCGTCCACGACGAGGTTGTCGGCGCCGCCGACGACCAGCAGCCGTGTCCGGCCGGCTGTGGTGGTCAACGTGGTGATGGCATCAGGAAATCTCGCGGGTCGCCGCCGGTGCGGCCGAGTCCTGTCGGACACCACGACGCCGGCCTCGGCGGCCACGGCTTTGGTGGTGGACGGGTCGTTCGTGCTTCCGAGCAATGCCCGGACGCCGGGCGGCAGGACGTCACCGGACCGGGTCACCCCGACCGCCTCGTGGCCGCGGCCGGCCTACACCATCGAGTTGCCGTTGACGGACGCCTCCGCGGCGACTTCCGGCTGGACGACGTCCCAGTGCTCGACGATCCGGCCGTTCTCGAGCCGGAAGATGTCGACGATGACGACCGGTGTCTCGGCCCAGCCCAGCACTCTGCTGTGAGTCATCACCAAGTCGCCGTCCTCGACGACGCGGGCGGGTTCCCAGGAGAATCCCTTCAGGTGCGGTACGACCGCGCGCAGTCCGTCCAGTCCGTTCGGCATCGTGGGGTTGTGCTGCACGTAGGGCTCGGCCCAGTACCGGTCGATCGCGGTCAGGTCCTTGTCGTGGAACAGTTCGCGCATCGCGGTCAGGACGATGTCCTTGTTGCTCATGATCACGCCTCCTTGATCGATCCGACGAACCTGTAGATCTGGCCGTCGACCGTGACGTGTGAGTACACGTCGCCGTTGGCGAAGTCCTCCACGTGAGTCACCGTCGCGCCGCTCTTCTCGCGCCAGCTGTTCAGGTAGAGCCCCGGGCGCAGCTCCTTGACCGTGATGCCGACGGTCTCCGTGTGGCCGTCGGGGGCCAGCCCCGCACCGTTCACCACCGTGAACGTGGCCGCCTCCGGCGAATCGAATCGGTAGCGCACCAGAAGCTCTCCGAGGTCGAACAAGAACGTCCGCCCCACCAACTCATCGGACATCGGTCTGTAGTCCTCTCTTCGCGGCCCAACGGCCGCAGTCAGTGACTTGAAGCTTCAAGTCACTGAGCGACTTTAACATTCAACTTGCCCACGGTCATCCCCTGCCGTCCAACCAGATCTGCGAAGATGCTGCGGTGACGGTGAGACTCTCCGCCCCAGAGCGCGCCGCATGGCGCTCACTGGCGATGATGATCCACTTGGTAGATCTCGAACTGGAACGCCAGATTCAGACCGACGCGGGCATGCCCCACTCGCACTACAAGGTCCTGGTGCTGCTGTCCGAGGCCCCGCGCCACACCGTCGGCTTGAAGGAGCTCGCCGAGTCCCTGCAGTACTCGCAAAGCCGGATCTCCCACGCGATGCGCGCGCTCGAGCGCGCCGAACTCGTACGCCGCGAGCCGACGCCCGAACCGGGACGGGCCCAGCAGGCCGTCCTCACCGACAACGGCCTGGAGCTGGTACTGCGTGTCGGCCCGCTGCAGATCGCCGCGGTCCGGGCCCGCGTCCTCGCAGGACTGACCCCGGTCCAGGTCGAGCACCTGAAGGAGATCGCCGACAGCGTCGTCGCGACCCTGCAAAGCGGGAGTCCCTCTCGCTAGAGCATGTCGACAAATGGTCACGGTGGTTGCGGTCAGATAATCCATCGTGGTGAGACGTGGTGAGCTGACCGAAAGTCCTGGCAGCGGATTGAGCCGCTGTCACCCGCCACCGACGGTCGTGGTCGTCCGTGGCGGGATCACCGCAAGGTCATCGACGGGATCTTGTGGCGGTTACGGACCGGAGCCCCCTGGCGCGACATCCCCAACGCTACGATCCCCGGCAGACCTGCTACTCACCACCAAGCTCAACCTGATCATTGTCAGACATGCTCTAGGTCGCCTGATGCGCCCCCTTTGAGGGCAGGATGCATGCTAGTGATCAAGATGCAATGGCTCGGCATCGATGTGACGATTGGCTAGGGGTGGCACTGCAGGGCAGGGCCATAGCAGTCCCCAGGGGGCTACCCGATACGGGACAGCGTTTCGCTGGCTTGCCGGCGTAGAGCCGGCTCTGGGCCGGACCGCTCGATCTCCTGGATCTTGGGCGAGCTGCTTGCGCTCTGAGTTGCCGACGCTTCCGGCTTCGTCGCCACCATGGCCGTCCCATGGCGGCAGGGCGGCACCACCATCAACGGCGTCGTGTCCGCCACGATGTGACCGGGCGGACCGCCGGTGGCCCGAGGGCCACCTCTGCTTCGTCGCCTTCGCGGCTCAGCCGCGGTCGGACGCCGAGGAGGGGGCGTACCGGATGACGTCGAGGTCATTGGCCGGAATGGTGACTCCCCTGCGCGATGTCATCGAGCAGCGAGGTCGCGGGGGGTGCGCTCGGCGCGGGTTCTCCTGACGGGACCGTCGAAGGGACCGCGCTCACCGTCGGGGCGGGAGGGAGGGCGTGGTCTCCGGCCAGGCCCGTGCCCTCCAGCAGGCCCATGTGGGTGTTCACGAACTTCGCCGCGCTCTCGGCGAAGCCGCGGATCAGAGTGTTGCGGGTGGAGGCCCGGACCGCGCCGATGGCGGGGAAGATCTTCCCGTGCGCCATGCGCAGACGCATGACGGCCGTCTCGTCGTATGCGAGTCCCTTCTTGGCGGAGATCTCGGCCATCCATCCCTTCTGGTCCTCGTTGGGCTCATCGGGCAGCGGCACGCGTAGTTGGGCCGCCACCTCCCGGACCTCGGCGTCCAGAAGTTCGTGCTGGCGGGCGATCTCCCCGAGGTTCTTCCTGGTGACGGCCCGGAAGCCGCGTTGCGCGGCCTGCCTGCCCGTCGGGATCTCCCAGAGGCCGGCCAGACGTACTTTGACCACCAGATCACGGTCCGCCGGGCTCAGCGGGCCCCATGGCGTCGAGACCGTCGCCTGCCCCGCCGCGTCCTGGGACGCCGCCCCGTCCGCCGGAGCGGCCCCGTCCGCCGGAGCGGCCCCATCTGCCGGAGCGGCGGCGTCCGCCGGGGCCGCGCCGTCCTGTGGTGCCGCGCCGTCCTGGGGTGCCTGCGCCGGAGGGTCGGAGGCTTCAGGCTCGGCGTCGGAGGCCTGCAGCGACGCGACGATCCGTGGCACCAGTTCCTCAGCCGGCAAGGCGCTCGGCACCGGCTCGGCGGCGGCCGCGTCCGGCTTGCCGGAGTCTCTGGAGCAGGCCGTGGTCGTCTGAAGGACGACGAGGCTGAGCACCACGGTGGCGACCGAAGCGATACGTGCGCGTCGCATCTCTGCCCGATCCCTTCTTACCTGGGGGAATCGCAACCCATCGCCATGACGACGATGGCCGCTCATCTGGAGCTACGGGCAGTTCGCGTGACCAGTTCGACGGTATTGGAACGAGTTTCTGTCCGCCGCGTGCCGAATCGCCGGGCGGTCCCTGCCCCCATCAGCGACCAGCGGAGGCGGAGAGGGTGGCGTACACGATGATGTTGTCGGTGTACCTGGGCGCCTTGGCGTTGGATCGGGGACGCCGCGTACGTCTCCCGCCGCGGCGGTACCGCGGTCGCCCCGCGTTCCCGCCGCCACCCGGGGTCGGCACCCACGCCGGACGAGCGCCGCCACAACGTAGGGGACCTCCCGTCAGGCTCAAGCGGCGGAATCGGGCCGGTGCGGCGCGATCGTGTGCGGCGGCGCTGCTGCGTCCGCCGCTGTACAAGAACCTCGACGAGTGTGATCCACGCCATAGTGGGGTTCTGTCATGGATCAGGCTCCTGTCTCGCTCAATCGGTAAGCGCACAGACAGGAGCCACACCATGAAGCACCGCGTCGTCGTCCTCGGCGCCGGCTACGCCGGGGCCTACTCGGCCTGCATCCTGGCCCGCCGCCTCGACCCAGCCGACACCGAGATCACCGTCGTCAACGCCGAACCCGACTTCGTCGAGCGGATGCGCCTTCACCAGGTGGCCGCCGGCCAGGACCTCAAGACGCGCCCGCTGGCGGACATGTTCGCCGGCACGGGGGTGCGGCTGCGCCTGGCGCGCGTCGAAGCGGTCGACGCCGAACGCAGGACCGTCGCACTGGACGACGGCGAGCTGGGCTATGACACCCTGCTCTACACGCTCGGCAGCACCGTCGCCGACCACGGCGTCCCCGGTGTCGCCGAGCACGCCTTCCACGTCACCGGCCGGCCTGCGGCGCTGCGGCTGCGCGAACGCCTGGACGGCCTGGGCCAGGGCGGGCGGGTGCTGGTCGTGGGCGAGGGCCTGACCGGCATCGAGACCGCGACCGAGATCGCCGAGTCACGGCCCGGCCTCCAGGTGACGCTGGCCGCCCGCGGCGAGCTGGGCGCCTGGCTCTCCTCCGGCGCACGCCGCCACATGCGCCGCGCCTTCGACCGGCTGGGCGTCACCGTCCACGAGCACACCTCCATCGAACGCGTCGAGCAGACCGGGGCGATCGCCGCCGGCGGGACCGCCTTCCCGTCGGAGGCGACCGTGTGGTGCGGCGGGTTCGCCGTCCATCCCATCGCGGCCGGCAGCAGCCTCAAGGTCGCCGGCACCGGCCAGATCGTCGTCGACAACACCATGCGCTCGGTCTCGCACGCCGACGTCTACGCCGCGGGCGACAGCGTCCACGTCATCGCCGGGAACGGCCGGCCGCTGCCGATGTCCTGCGCCTCGGCCGGTTTTACCAGCATGCGGGCGACCCAGGCGATCGTCGGGCACCTGACCGGCCGCAAGGTCTCCACCACCGCCCTGCCCTACTACGGCAACCACATCAGCCTCGGGCGGCGCGACGCGATCTTCCAGGTGGTCGGCGGCGACCTCCGGGCCAAATCCTGGTACCTGGCGGGCCGCTCGGCCGCACGCGTCAAGAACGGCATCCTCAACAGCGCCGCGTGGAGCGTGGGCCACCCGACCTTCGGCATGCCGACCCGCAAGCACCGCTTGACCGCCGCGCCCGGAAGCTCCGCCGAGGCGGCTGTTGCCTAGAGTCGAGCGCATGGATCCCGTCGCCACCGAGCAGTTCGAGGCCGGCCGCCCCCGGCTGGCCTCGCTCGCGTACCGCCTTCTCGGCTCGGCCGCCGACGCCGAGGACACCGTGCAGGACGCGTTCCTGCGCTGGCAGGCGGCCGACCGCGACCGGATCGAGATGCCGCAAGCATGGCTGACCAAGATCGTGACCAACCTGTGCATCGACAAGCTCCGCTCCGCCCGGACCAGGCACGAACACGCGGCCGGTGTGTCGTTGCCCGAACCCCTCCTCCACGGCGACCCGATGCTCGGCCCGGCCGACACCTTCGAACAACGCGAATCGGTGTCCCTGGCCGTACTGACCCTCATGGAGTACCTCACCCCTCACGAGCGGGCCGTCTACGTGCTGCGCGAGGCGTTCTCGTACAGCCACGCCGAGATCGCCGGCATCCTCGACATCACCGAGTCCGCCAGCCAGCAGCACCTGCACCGGGCCCGGCGACGCGTCGCCGCCCGGCACCGCGGCGACATCGTCGACAACGCCGGTGCCCGCCGGATAGTCGAGGCCTTCCTGCACGCCGCCACGTCAGGAGAGACCGAACGGCTGATCGCCCTGCTCACCGAGGACGCGACCGGAATCTCGGACGGCGCCGGACTCACCGAGAGAGTGCTGCTGTTCCCCACCCCCAAGCGACTGGCCGCCGCCGCAAGGGCCACGCTCAACCCGAGAAACCGCAAGCACCGATGGGTCGGCGGCCCCATCGCACTGCACGCCGGCGTGGTCAACGGCTCCCCTGCCCTGATCGCCGTGGCCGGCGACCAGGTGGCAGGCCTCGTGGTGTTCGAGATGCGCGAGGGAAAAATCGCGTCCGCCTACGGCGTCGCCTCCCCCAGACGGCTCGGCCGTCTCACCACCATGTGGTCGCAGCAGGGGCACAACGCACCGATACTCGAGTCCTGGTGACGGCCGCCAAGGTACGCGGAAACTATGCCACCGAATGGGGAATGGAAATGACTCATCGCCCAGCTGGTGTTGCGGTGCCCTACCCCTGACGGAAAAGTCAGTCGCGACGGATACCGTCACTCACCATGAATACCGCAAACGCACGGTTCGATCTCTTCCCGGAGGAAGAGCCGGTGGCCGAAGGCTCTGGCCATCCGCCGTTGCCGCCGGGCCTCGGTGACCGCATCCATCTCCCCCGGGTCGGTGTCGAGCACCTGGCCGCTGGGCCGCCGGCTAGACCCGGGGCTGCAGGCGATAGCCGCGATATCCCGGGCAGCTGCCCGACGGCGCCCACCTGCCGGCGTTCATGCGGATCTCGATCGTCACGCCCTCGCAGTAGACCCACAACGTGTTCGGTTCTTTGAGGTCGCAGTAAAAGGTCATCCTCACGCCCGGCCCGGCCACCGGAGTGCAGTAACTCGTCTCCGCCGCGGCGAGGCCCCTGGGCGGGTTCTTCCACGCGGTCACGCTGAAATCGCCGGACGCCTCGGTGCCCGGCGAGGCCCATGCCGCGTTCGTGCCGAGGGGGGCCACCAGCAGTACGGCCAGTGCCAGTGCGGCGAGGAGGAATCGATGAGCGAATCTCATTGGGTTCCCTTCTGTTCGGGCACGCAACGGCTCACGCGTAGAGGTGTCCTATCGACATCCGGCCGATCTTCGCCGGAGTCACCTCACGATTGATGACCCACACCAGAGCATTGTCAAATATTGCGCTGAAATGGGATGACCGAAACGGGGAATAACCTTCACTTCCGCAGCGGGAATCGCGCGAGATGCCAGAGCTCTCGCGAAAGTTTCACGCACCGAAGGGCCTCGGTGACGCCTGACGATGTTGCCGAAACCGGCTCTGGTCACCTACCGGATCTGCGACGGGGCGCGGACGGTGACCGCGACGGACGTGACCCGGGTGGGCTGGGCTCATAGCGGTGAGCCCCGGCGGATCGTAGGGTGGTTGCGAGGGCCCCGGGCGTGGGGAAGCGCTCCGGGGCTCTCGCGTCTACGGCCACAGCCAGTCGGGTGCGGAACCAGTTCAGGCGGTCCGGCTGGGCCGGCGGTCACTTCGAGCAGTACGGCGCGTACCCGCGGCTTCCGTGCCGCCCGCTGATCCAGGGTGAGCGGATGCGGCGATGCTCCTGGGAGGACCTGTCCGAGCAGGTGAGGGCCGCTGTGCTGAACCATACGGGCCCGGTCGCGGTCAGTGTGGCGGTGGAGCGTGGTGAGCACCCCGATTTTCGTGCCGTGCTGGACACCGAGGCCGGGCCGGTGTTCGTCAAGGGCATGACCTCGAGCCGAGCGCCTGGGCGCGACCCCAGCCCGGAGGGGATGACTCTGCGGGGGGCGGCGCCGGCCGGACGGGCCAAGCGATACCAGCGACACGAAGCAGCCCTGCGCGTCGTAGCACCAGTACAAGAACTCGCCACGCTGTCAGGAAAACCCAACACGCGTGCACAGGAATATGGCTATTTTTTCGGATATATGGCCTCTTTCTACGTCGAGCAGATTGAACAGGCACCGCACCTTACCCATCGTCCTCACTAACGTACATTTCCAGGATTGCCCCTGCAAATCATGACCGACCCATGGATAATCGTGGACGGAAATACCGCGCGCGTCAGATGTGGCCACCGGATTGCCGCCCGCCTGAAAGGCATGGGAGATCATGGATATTCACGGCAAAACAGTGCTCGTCGCCGGTGGCACCTCTGGACTCGGGCTGGGAGTCGCACGGCACTTCTCGGCACGTGGCGCGAATGTCGTCATCGTCGGTCGTCGCGGCCGGCTCGCCGCCCAGATCGCGAGCGATCTCGGTGACAACGCACTCGGGGTCGGCGCCGACATCGCCGACGCCGAAGCGGTCGCCGCCGCCGTCGCCGCCACGGTCGACCGGTTCGGAACGATCGACATCAACGTCAACACCGCAGGCATCCTCATCCCGACGACCCTTGTCACCGGCACCGGAGAGCCCACCGACAGCAGCGAGCTGGTCCGGCTCGTGAACACCAACCTCGTCGGTACCTTCAACGTCATGACCCGCGCGGCGGCCGTGATGCTGGGCAATCCCCCCGGCGAGGACGGCGAGCGGGGCGTCATCATCAACACCTCCTCCATCGCGGCCCACGACGGCACCATCGGACTGGTGTGCTACTCCGCGACGAAGGGCGCCCTCGAAGGCATGACCCTGCCCGCGGCGCGCGAGTTCGCCGGCCGGGGCATCCGCGTCAACACCATCGCCCCCGGCGGCTTCGACACGCCCATGGTCCACGACTACGTCCAGGACGGCGTGATGGACGAGCAATTCACGCAGTTCGTGAACCCTCGCCGGCTGGGCACCCCCGATGAGTTCGCGGCGTTCGCCGCACACATCGTCGAGAACCGGTATTTCAACGCCGCCAACCTCAGGCTGGACGCGGGTTACCGCATACCACTGTGACGAAGTCACAAGATCGGATCGACGATCCATCTCATCCCCGAAACGGGGCGATTCACACCTTCAGCCTGGCTGTGGCTGGTGCACCGAAAGCGGTTATCGGTGTGCGAGATGAGCTAGGCGCGAACTGCCCGTTTCCGCCGGTTGCCTGCTGCTGTGGTGTGAGACGGATGAGCGCCATCGACCAATGACCTCGCAGGAGGCACTTCATGGCCGGACCAGAGGGCACCGACACCAAGACTCCGATCATCCTCATCCACGGGCTGTGGCTTACCCCGCGCGCCTGGGAACACTGGATCGAGCGCTACACCGGGCTCGGCCACCAGGTATTCGCCCCGGCCTGGCCGGGCATGGAGATCGAGGTGGAAGCCCTGCGCAAGAACCCGGAGGCGATGAACGGCCTTGGCGTCACCGAAGTGGCCGACTTCTACGAGAAGGTCATCCGCCGGCAGGCTCGGGCGCCCATCATCGTCGGCCATTCCTTCGGCGGCCTCGTCACGCAGATCCTGCTGGACCGTGGCCTCGGCGTCGCCGGCGTCGCGATCCACCCCGCCCCGATCAAGGGCGTGCTGCGGCTGCCGCTCAGCAGCCTGCGTTCGGCCTTCCCGGTCCTGTCCGACCCCGGTAACCGTTCCAGGACCGTGGCGCTGAGCGCCAAGCAGTTCCACTACGCGTTCACCAACACCCTGACCGCACAGGAGTCCGAGGCGATCTACCAGCGCTACCACGTGCCCGCCCCCGGCCGGCCGCTGTTCCAGGCCGCCACCGCCAACCTGCGACGGCACGCCGCCACCCGAGTCAACGTGCACAACGACACCCGTGCCCCGCTACTCCTGATCGCCGGTGGCGCCGACCACACCGTCCCCGTCACGCTGGTACGGGCGACCTACCAGCGCTACCGCAAGTCCCGTGCGGTCACCGACTACCAGGAGTTCGCCCGCATGCCGCACTTCGCCCTCGGCGCCCCCCAATGGGAGAAAGTCGCCGACCACGTCGTCCGCTGGGCGGAGCAGCAGGCCTCGCGACACGCCAGACGGAGCGCCGGAACAGCGACTTGATCCTCCGGATCCACGTGAGACCGAGCGTCACCCAAAGAGAGAAGGCGCCAATGCCAGACGCACGGCGGACCGAACTCTCCGTCTCGTGAGGGTAGCGCTGCTGGGACCGGTCGCCTGGCGCACGCCTCCGCGCCATTACGGCCCGTGGGAGCAGGTGACGAGCCTGCTCGCCGAGGGGCTCTCCGCCGCCGGGGTCGATGTGACGCTGTTCGCCACGCTGGACTCCGTCACTTCTGGATCGCTGGACGGTGTGTGCCCGCGCGGGTACGCCGACGATCCGTCGCTCGACGGCCGGGTGTGGGAGGCGATGCATGTCGCGCACGCGTTGAGCCGTTCGGGCGAGTTCGACGTCGTCCACAGCCATCTCGACTGGCTGCCACTGGCCTTCGCCGATCATTGCCGGGCCCCGTTGCTCACCACGGTCCATGGATTCTCCGGCATGGGTATTCTGCCCGCCTACGCCCATGCCCGGTCCGCCTACGTGTCCATCTCGGACGCGGACCGTGCCCCGGAGCTGGACTACGTCGCCACGGTGCACCACGGCATCGATCTGGACGCGTTTCCTTTCGACCCGGTGGGCGGCCGGCGGCTGATCGCGTTCGGCCGCGTTCATCCCGACAAGGGAACACACACGTCCATCGAGATCGCTCGGCGGGCCGGGATGCCGCTGACCATCTGCGGGATCGTCCAGGACGAGCGGTACTTCGAGAAGGAGGTCGCTCCGAAGGTCGACGGCGAACAGGTCAGGTTCCTCGGGCCGGTGGGACCCGGGAGGCGTGGCGAGATCCTCGGCAGCGGCGCCGCCCTGCTGCATCCCATCGCGTTCGAGGAGCCCTTCGGCCTGGCGGTGGTCGAGTCGATGGCCTGCGGCACGCCCGTCGTCGCCTACCGGCGCGGATCCATGGCCGAAGTCGTGGACCCGGGTGTGACGGGTTTCCTGGTGGATTCCCTCGACGAGGCGGTCACCGCGGTGGCGCGCATCGCGACGGTCGATCGTGCGGGCTGCCGCGCGCAGGCCGAACGCAGGTTCAGCGCAGATCGAATGGTGGCCAGTTACTTGCGCATTTATCGCGAAATGTTAGGACAAAGTTAGCGGCTGATAGTGTCAGGTGGACGTAGACCACGCCATCGGCTGAGGGTCACGACAGCCGGGCCCCCGTAAAAGGGCGGGCCCCCGGTCAAGGCTCCGGGTTCCACCGCACAGGCAGACGGGATGAGCCGTCTTCACCGAACGAGCCGTATCGGCATCCATTCTCTGGCGGCCGAATGACCGAAAGGCATGGCAGTTGGCCCTCACATACGGCTTTCTCAGTACCCATCCGCCCACCCAGTGCGGGCTCGCGACCTTCAATGCCGCCCTGGCCGCCCATCTCACCAAGGGCGGCGTGTCCGGGGGCATCGTCCGTGTCACCGCGGACGGCGACGACGAACGGCCGCAGCCCGGAGTCGTGCACACCTGGACTCCCGGCGGGCTCGGCGGCTGGCAGGCCGCGGCCTCCGCTCTGGAGGACTTCGACGTGGCCATCGTGCAGCACGAGTACGGCATCTACCCCGGTCTGGACGGCCAGGACGTCCTGCCGCTGCTGCGGTGCCTCACCGTGCCGAGCATCGTGGTCCTGCACACCGTCCTGGCCAGGCCCACTCCCCCGCAAAAAGCCCTGCTCGAGGAGATAGGTGACGCCGCCGACGCGATCGTGACCATGACCGGCACCGCTCGTGACCGGTTGGAAGCCGACTACCAGGTGGATGCCGGCAAGGTGTTCGTCATTCCGCACGGGGCCGCCGACCACAGGCGGGTCCCGGCTCAGCGCCGCCCCCGTCCGCACCTGCTCACGTGGGGACTGCTCGGACCCGGCAAAGGGATCGAATGGGCGTTGCGTGCCCTCGCGCTCCTGGTGGACCTCGCCCCCTCACCGATCTACACGATCGCCGGCAAGACCCACCCCAAGGTGCTGGAGCTCCAGGGCGAGGCCTATCGCGACGGCCTGCACGATCTCGCCGCCCGGTTGGGTGTGTCCACGGCTGTACGCCACGACCCCGTCTACCGGGATCAGGACTCGCTGAGCCGGCTGGTCCGTTCGGCAGATGTCGTCGTCCTGCCCTATGACTCGGCCGAGCAGGTCACGTCCGGTGTCCTCATCGAGGCCGTCGCCGCAGGCGTGCCGGTCGTCGCCACCGCCTTCCCGCACGCCGTGGAGCTGCTGACCAGCGGCCCGGGACTGCTCGTTCCCCACGCCGACCCCGCCGCGCTCGCCTCCGCCATCCGGCGTGTCCTCACCCAACCCGGGCTGGCCGACAATCTCACCGGGCGTACCCGCGCCCTGATCCCGACCCTGCTGTGGCCGGCGGTCGCGGCCCGATACGACGGCCTCGGCCGGTCGCTCGTCGCCGCGCGGCCGGCCGCGATGCTGCCATGAGCGCCGCCGATCCCGGCTTCAAGCACCTGTTCCGGATGAGCGACGACACCGGCCTGTTCGAGCACGCGCGGCACGCCGTCGTCCGCCGCGAGCACGGCTACTGCACCGACGACGTCGCCCGCGGCCTCGTCATCGCCAGCCGTGAACCGCGCCCCGCCGACCGGCTGACCCGGCTGACCGAGTGCTACCTGGCCTTCCTCACACACGCGCAAGATCGTTCCGGCGCGTTCCGCAACCGGCTCACCTTCGACCGCCGCTGGAGCGAGCTGCCGGGCGTCGGCGACTGGTGGGGACGGGCGATGTGGGGCCTGGGCACCGCAGCGGCCCGCAACACCATCCCTTGGATACGGGACGAGGCGCTGAACGCCTTCGTCCTCGGCGCCGGACAGCGCTCCCCGCATCCACGCGCCATGGCCTTCGCCGGGCTCGGCGCGGCGGAGGTCCTGCGCACCACCCCGGACAGCACCGTGGCCGCCTCCCTGCTGATGGACGCCGTGGAGGCGATCGGCATACCCTCGGAGGACCCCGCCTGGCCGTGGCCGCAACCGCACCTGACCTACGCCAATGCCGCTCTCGCCGAAGTCATCATCGCCGCCGGGCATCTGAGCGACGACCGGCAGCTGCTCACCACCGGCCTGCGCATGCTGACCTGGCTGTCGGACATCCAGACGAAGAACGGCCGGCTCGCGGTCGTGCCCGCAGCCGGCTGGCGGCAGGACGCGCCTTGGGCCCGCTACGACCAGCAGCCGATCGAGGTGGCGACGCTCGCCGACGCCTACGCCACCGCCGGCCTCGTGACCGGCGACCCTTCGTGGCAGGAGAGGGTACGCCAGTCAGTGGCATGGTTCCAGGGGGACAACGACGCCGGCGTTCCGATGTGGGACCCGGCGACCGGCGGCGGCTACGACGGCCTGACCGAGCACGGCCCGAACCTCAACCAGGGAGCGGAGTCGACCATCGCGCTGATCTCCACCATGCAGCATGCCAGGCGGCTCTCGTGACCATCAGGGATCTGGCCACGCGGCTCGGCCCGACCCTCACCCCCGATCCGCGGAGAGTGATCATCAAGCTCTTCGTGCCCGGTGAGGACGCCGCGCTCACCCGGACCAGGGCCGCAGCGCTGATCGACCGCATCATGCTCCTGGGCGAAGATCAGACCACCGAAATGCTCCAGAAGACGCTGCGACGATTCGGCAACCGGCACCACGACCTCGAAACGACCTTCGCCCATCACCACGACCTGGTCCGCCATCGCGTCCCGCGCGACGTCGAGCTGTCCCTGCCGGCTCGCCTCCTCGTGGGCGCCTACTTCAGTCACGAGTACGCCGTGGAGGGCGCGGCAGTGTGCAACCCCTCCATGGTCCCTCATCCCGACCAGTCCGGCCTGCGCCCCGGACAGCTCCGTGTGGCGATCAGCCTGCGGCAGATCGGCGAGGGACACCTGTCATCGATCGGCTTCGCCACGGCACTGCTCGGCCCCGGCTCCGAACTGGCGATCACCGACCGCTCAGGAACGCTGTCCGTCGGGTGCCGGCTCCGGACCCGCCATCGACGGGACCTGCTCGCCGCCGGGCTCTGCGACGGCGCCTGGGACAACGAGGTGACGGCCGCCGTCCTGCGATCCCTGCCGGAACGCTTCGACGACAACGACTTCGAGCACGCGATCGCCCGGCTCCCCGCCGACCTGCTCACCCGCACCTCCACACAGCCGACTCTGGAAGAGATGCGCCGCGCGACGCACTGCGACTACGCCGTTGCCTTCCCCGCCGATCTCCCCCTGCACCGGCGGGTCCTCTGGCCGTCGACCGCGGCAGAGTCCAACGGCATGGAGGACGCGCGATTCGTACGAATCGTCGACCAGGACGGCACACCTTCGTACCGCGCCACCTACACCGCCTACGACGGGCGGCGCATCCGCTCACACCTGATCGCCAGCGACGACCTGCGCCACTTCGCGGTCACTCCCATGCGCGGCCCGGCCGCCGTCAACAAAGGCATGGCGCTCTTCCCACGACCGGTCGGCGGACGGACGCTGGCGCTGTGCCGCTCCGACGGCGAGACCATCGGGCTCACGACCTTGGACCGGCACAACAGCTGGCAACCACCGACGCCGCTGCACACCCCTCGCTGGGACTGGGAACTCATCCAGGTGGGCAACTGCGGATCTCCCATCGAGACCGGTTTCGGATGGCTCGTCCTGACCCATGGCGTCGGCCCGATGCGCGACTACTCCATCGGCGCCCTGCTGCTCGACCTTCACGAGCCGCACCGTGTCATCGCCGAACTCCCCGGAACGCTCCTCACCGCCGACGGCACCGAACGCGAAGGCTACGTGCCCAATGTCGTGTACTCCTGCGGCGGCCTGCTGCACGATGACGCCCTGTGGCTGCCTTATGGGGCGAGCGACACCCGCATCGGATTCGCCCGTGTGCCGCTCGACACCCTCATCAACGCGATGCGTCCACCGAGCAGGGCGGCCGACCCGTCTCGGCGCGGTAGGTCCGCTTCTTCCTGACCGGCCCGCGACGCCAAGCCGTACCGGTCCGGTCCGGTCATCATCTGCCGGTCACGGTCCAGGCCGGTGACGATCGAGCATTCAGCAGTTATCGGTTTTACTGCCGCATTGTTTGTTTATTGCCTGTTTTCCCTAAGCACGGGTGGGAGTTGGGTCAAAGGACGGACGCTCCACCGTCGGCGACTGCCAGGGGGAGCGAAATCGCCTGGCCACCGTCACCATCTCCGGATGGTACTGAACCCGTCCCAAGGACGCGCTCGATCTCCGACAGCCGTCTGGCGGAAGAACCGGCCACGAAAGGGACATCGACATGGCCACCGACGTGCACATCCCGGCGACGAAACGAAGCCCGATGGACTCGATGAGGAGGACCGCGCTCGTCGCGGGACTGCTTTACTTGATCACCATTGTCACCTCGATCCCGGCGCTCCTCCTCTACGGCCCCGTGCTCTACGATCCGGGCTACATCGCCGGGCCCGGCCCGGACACCGGCGTGCTCTGGGGCGGCTTCCTGGAGGTCATCTGCGTCTTTGCCTGCATCGGCACGGCGGTTGTGCTGTTTCCGGTGGTCAAACGGCAGAACGAGGCGGCCGCGCTCGGTTTCGTCGCCGCTCGCGTCCTGGAAGCCGCCATCATCGTCGTCGGCATCATCAGTCTCCTGGCCGTCGTGACCCTGCGGCGGTCCGCGACCGCCGGAGCCGATGTGGACTCGCTCGTCACCATCGGCACCACGCTCGTCGCGATCCACAACTGGACGTTTCTTCTCGGCCCCGGCTTCATCCCGGCCGTGAACGCCTTGTTGCTGGGCTACCTGCTGTACCGGTCGCGGCTCGTGCCGCGGGTCATTCCCGTGATGGGCCTCGTCGGGGCGCCCCTGCTCTTCCTTTCCGCGACCGCCGTGCTGTTCGGCCTCTACACGCAGGTATCTGTGCTGTCGGGCCTGTCAGCCGTTCCGATATTCCTGTGGGAGGGGTCGCTCGGCCTCTGGCTGGTCGTCAAAGGGTTCACGCCCTCGTCCCTCACCGCTGCAACGGCCGGGCCCAGCGCACGCTGACCCGCGAATGGCTGCCCATCAGCGGTCATCGGCTGACCGCGCGGCCAGGGACGCGGGAGCTTGTCGAATTTCCCCGAGAAAGGACGGCCCAGTCATGACACCCCGGAAAATCGCGGTCACGGTAGGAGCACTGTTCATCTTCCAGATGATCTCGGCCATGATCGGCACCACCCTTACCCAGGCGTTCGTCGACGGCAATCCCGACAAGACGGCGCTGACGGCCGGCGTGGCGCTCATGATGTGCTCGGGCCTGGCCGTGGTGGCCATCGGCCTGCTCATGTACCAGGTCCTGAAGGGCGTCAACCAGAAGCTGGCCCTGTGGTACCCCGTCATGAGGGTCATCGAGTTCGCGGTCTCCGCCACCTGCGGCATCTACCTGCTGACGCAACTGCAGGCCGTCCCCGACACGATGTTGTGGGTGTACATCCCCACGGCCATCGGCGGCCTGGTGTTCACCTACCTGCTGTTCGTCTCACGAATCGTCCCGCAGTCCGTCGCGGCCCTCGGGCTCATCGGCTACGCCCTGCTTCTGCTGGGAGTGCCGCTGGACCTCCTCGGCGTCCTGGACATGGACGCGGGAGCGGGCATGCTCTTGCTGGCGCCGGGCGGTTTGTTCGAAGTCCTGGTCCTGCCCATCTGGCTGTTCGCCAAGGGCTTCACATGGCCTCAGCCGTCTCAACCGGCGCGGGTCAGCGCGGCGTAGTCAAGAGAACGGCTCCTGCTCGGGCTTCTTCCCAGGTACGGCCTGCGGTGGTGGCTCGGGGGCCGGTCCTGCCGGGAGGGGGATCGGATCGTCCTTGAAGAGCTCCGGCCCGGCCCGGTAGAGGATGGCGGTGATCGGCACGGCCACGACCGCGCCCGCGATCCCCGCCAGGATCCCGCCGACGGCCAGCACCATGATGATCGCCAGCGGGTGGAAGTGCAGCACCCGGCCGACGATCAGCGGCTGGAGGACGTGGTTCTCCAGTTGCTGCTCGACGACCAGGATGCCGACGAAGATCAGCGCGTAGATCGGGCCCTTCGCGCCGAGCGTGACCAGTGTCGCGACCGCACCGGCGAGGAGGATGCCGACGATCGGGATGAAGCTGGCCAGGAAGATCAGTACGGCGAGTGCCGCCCACAACGGGACGCCCATGACGGCCAGCACCAGACCCATGAGCACGCCGTGCACCGCGGCCACGGCCACCGTGCCCTGCACGTAGTGGGACAGCGTGGCCCAGGCGGTCCGCCCGGCCCGGTCGACCCGCGGCGCCATCCGGCCGAATCCCCTGAGGAACCAGGACCAGATCCGGTCACCATCCTTGAGCAGGAAGAACGTCACGAACAGCAGGAGCACGATCGAGGCCAGCACCTCCACCACCACCACGGTGCCCGCGAGAACCGTCGAGGTGATCTGCTGCTGCCGCTCGGTGACGAATTTGGCGAGCTCGTCCACCCAGTCACTGAGCTGGATGGGCTTCAGGCCCAGAGGACCGGTGTAGAGCCAGCCCTCCACCGTCTTGGCTGTCCGCCTGACCTGTGTCACCAGGCCGGGGAACTCGGCATTGGCCCGGACTCCGATGATCCAGCCCGTCCCGCTCAGCACGGCGAAGGCGACAAGCATGGTGACCCAGGTCGCGTAGATCGCCCGCAGGCCCAACGCTCGCAGTAGCCGGGTGAGTGGGAACAGCAGAGCGGTCAGCAGCAGGGCGACCGCCACCGGCAGGGCGACGATGCGCATCGTCGCCACGAAACCAAGCACATAGTTGGCCACGATGCCGATGACGATCAGACACGCGCACCACGCGGCCATCCTCGCCAAGGTCGGAGGCACCAACCGCAGCAGGCGCTCCTGAGGTGATTCCATGCAGAGGAACTTCCCCACCGGCCGGGAATAGGCGCTTTTCAAGACTTCAAGCCTAAGAAATGTTGAGGAATATTTGCATCATGGGGAGCATGATTTTGCCCCACCTGCGGGGTCGCCGGGTGTTCACGCCCAGCGATAAGTAGGACGCAAGTTGCTCCTTTCCCCCCTGATCCAGCCTGCTTTTTGATCAGACGTAACCTGACTTCTCCGCTCACGCGATCGTGTGCATGACCCCGGCCACGGTGCCCCATATTTCCTGCCCGCAGGAGCCAGCATGACCACCCCAGATGACAACCGCGAACTCACCACGAATACCGACCGACTCCTGCGCATCACGCCGCTCGTCGAGTCCGTGGGTCTGAGGATCGAAGGTGAACTCGACCGCGTCACGCTGCCCGCCCTGCTCCCCGCACTGGCCGCGATGTCAGGTCGCGGCAGCTTCTCTGTCGACGTCAGTGGTCTGGTGTTCTGCGACGTCGGTGGACTGCGTACCCTGGTCACCGCCGCCGCCGGCCTCCGCGGCGGCCACATACTGACCATGCGGTCGCCCTCCCCGGAGGTACGACGCCTGCTCAAGCTCACCGGCTGGCACAAGATGGCCGGCCTCCGCCTACAGGCGCCGTCGCGCACTCTGCCCAACCCTCTTGGGTCGAGCTTGGATGTCCAAACTCTTGTCGTCCACGACGACCTCGAGGGCGATGGAGGGAAGTTGGCCTCTGAAACAGGCAAGCCTCTCCCATCCTCCGGAGGAACAGTAGTGAGACATCGTGACGACGGGCGGTCCATCCTGGTGGGCTACGACGAATCATCGGGGAGCGAGCAGGCGTTGCGATGGGCGGCCGAGGAGGCGCGGCTGCGCGACTGTCCTGTACTGGTCTGCCACGCGTGGCAGTGGCCATATCCTCTGCGACCCGCCGGCGAGCAGATGCTGGCCCAGGTTGAGCACATCGCCACCGCCGTGGTGCACAACGGAGTGGATCACGTACGTGAACACCACGCCGGCATCGAGGTCCAGCCGCTACTGATCAAGGGCCCGGTCTCGGCGGTGTTGCTGAAAGCCGCGGAGGAGGCCCAGCTCGTGGTTCTGGGCTCTCGAGGAGTGGGCGGATTCGAGGACCTGAGGGTGGGGTCAGCGGCCGTGCAGGTGCCCGCACACAGTGCCCGGCCGGTCGTGGTCGTACGCCCCGCAGGCGAGCCGATCAATCAACCCACTTCACGGATCATCGTCGGGGTCGACGGCTCTCCCGCGAGTAAGGCGGCATTCGGCTTCGCCCTGCGTGAGGCCGCCCTGCGTGGCGGGACGGTGACGGCCATCTGCGCCTGGTGGGATCCCGGAGCCCTCCCAGGACCTGACCAGCTCCCCTTCGTGGACGCAGCGATGATGCGTGCGGGAGCGGAGACCCGTTTTCAGCAGGTGGTGTCACTGCTGACCGCTCAGTATCCAGATGTGCCGGTGACCACCGACTTCGTGGGCGAGCGCCCTCCGCGTGCGATCGTCGAAGCCGCCAGGGGCGCGACGTTGCTCGTCCTCGGACGCAGCGGGCTCGGCCCTGGGACCGGCACCCTGCTGGGAGCCGTCACCCAAGCCGCGCTGTCGGGGGTTCACTGCCCGGTGGCCGTGACCCCGCCACCGGACTGACCCATCAGTTGGACGCGGTGCTCGGAGCGCCTTCGACGGATGCGGGGCCGGTGGCAGGGCTGAGGGGTTCCAGCCAGCCGAGCCGCTCGGCCAGGTGCCGGGCGCTGTCGATGACGGTGGCGATGTGGGGGGAGGGGTTGTCCTGGTGCCACAGCAGGGACCAGGGGTAGTGCATGGCGGGTTCGATCAGGGACCGCCAGATGGTGCCCGGCCGGTTGGAGGTGCGGAAGGAGGAGGGGACGCAGTGCACGCAACGGTCCTGAAGGACGAGGTCGACGGCGGCGCGGCTGCTCTGCACGGTGCCTTCGTAGAGGGTGGGCGCGAACCCGGCCGAGCGGCACAACGTGATGACGAACTGGTTGAGCTCCGGCGTCTGGGATTCCTCGCCGAGGAGCAGGAGCTCGTCGGAGAGGGCGGCGACGGGTACACCGTCGAGTTCGGCGAAGCGGTGCTCGTCGGGCGCCAGCACGCCGAGCGGATCGAGCCTGATCAGCTTGGAGGTCACCTCAGCCGGAGCTTGCGAAGCGTGTCCGATGGCGATGTCCAGCCGGCCGTCGGCCAGTTGCCGGTACTGCTCGGGAGCACCCGCTTCAACCTGGTGAATCGTGATGTCGGGATGGGTGCGCTGGAGCTCACGCAGGATCTGCGGCATGGTGTCGTAGCCCGCGTCGATGATGCCCACGCGGAGTATGGGTGCGGACGCGGCGGCGTTGCGTGCCGCCTGCCCGGCCCTGCCCACGCGATCGAGGATCTGACGGGCCTCCACGAGGAAGGCAGCGCCGGCTGGGGTCAGGTCGACGTGGTGGGTGCTGCGGTCCAGCAGCCGTACCCCCAGTTCGCGTTCCAGCCGCTGGATCTGCTGGCTCAGCGAGGACTGCACGATGTGCTCGCGCGCAGCTGCCCGGCCGAAATGCAACTCTTCGGCCAGCGTCACAAAATAGCGCAACTGACGCAGCTCCATGCCCACCACCCCTTCCCGCTCGGGCGGCGCTTATCCGGGCCGTCTCCCCACTCTAGGCATTTGCCGGTAGCGAGATCGAGAAGGGCGTCGGTCAGTCTCCGACCGGGGCGCGGGCTTGTTGCCGCGGGTCGGCGCGGCGGCGTCGCACGCGCTCCCGATCGGGCCAGTGCACGTTGCTCGCCCAGCCCAGACGCTCGAACATACCGATCAGCCCGGCGGACGGATCGAGCTGGCCGCGATCGAGGCCATGGCGGGCGCAGGTGGGTTCGCTGTGGTGGCCGTTGTGCCAGCTTTCGCCGAAGGACAGCAGGGCCAGTGGCCACAGGTTGGTCGAGCGGTCGTGGCTGCGGGTCCTGAAGGGTCTGGTGCCGATGAGGTGGCACAGGGAGTTGACGCTCCAGGTGACGTGCTGGAGCAGCGCGACGCGGATCAGCCCGGCCCACAGGAAGGCGGTCAGAGCGCCGTACAGGGTACCGGTGAGCGCCCAGCCGGCCAGGAAGGGCAACGCCAGCGACAGCGCGCACAGCGCGGGGAAGGCGCGGGCGACGCGTGTCATGGCCGGATCGGCCAGCAGGTCGGGGGCGTAGCGCTCGGCCGGGGTCGGATCGTCGGCGAACAGCCAGCCCAGGTGGGCGTGGGCAAGCCCCCGAAGCTGCCCGCGCAGGCCGGTGCCGTACCGGTAGGGCGAGTGCGGATCGCCCGGCCGGTCGGTGAAGGCGTGATGGCGGCGGTGCACCGCCACCCAGTCGATCACGTTCCCCTGAAAGCCCATCGACCCGGCGACCGCCAGCGCCACGCGCAACCAGGGCCGGGCGGTGAAGGAGGCATGGGTGAGCAGCCGGTGGAAGCCGACCGTCACCCCCAGCCCGGTCACCACGTACAGGACCGCGGCCAGCAGCAGATCGGTGAAAGTGACTCCCTGCCCCCACCCCAGGAAGATCGTGACGCCGAGCGCGACGAACGGCAGGACCACGATCGCGGATGTCAGCCCCATCTGGGTCCGGCTGGCCGGCGCGTGCTCTTCTGCCCCGGGGAAGGGCGATACGCCGTCGTAGTCCTGATGGCGTTCCACCACCTGTCCGGAAATAGTCATGAAGTCTCTTCCGTCTCGTCTATACGGTGCGGCGGTGCACGTAGCACCAGCGCCAGGTCGATCTCGGTTCCAGGGGGGCGACCACCGGGTGGTCCGTCTCCTGGTAGTGGGCGCGGGCGTGGCCGCCGTGCGAATCGTCGGAGCAGGCCACCCGCCCGCAGGTCAGGCACACCAGCAAGCGCTCCCAGGTCCGGCCGGCGACCAGGCAGTCCTCGCATTCGGGTGGCCCGTGCTCCACGGCCGGGAGCTGGTCGATGTGGTGGCAGCGCGGGGCCTGACCGTTCAGGCCCACGCGGCCGGTCGCGCTCGTTCCTTGTGCGTCCAGGGTCATGACCGACCCCCTCACGGTGACAGCGACGCAAGCTGCGCCGTCTGTTCATCCACCAGTCAAGGCCATCAGCGAGCAAGTGGTGATGCTCAATCCCAGCCAGCCTCATCAGTTACGGCGATTGCGCCTGCCTGCACCTGGCCGCCGAGCCGCATGCCTCTTCCGGCAGGAGTGGGCTGACCTGCCCGTGCACTCCGGGGCGCCGCGACGCGGACGGTCACGCGGAGAGAGCCCCCGGCCGGCGTTCATGCCGCCAGGGGCTCTCTTGTCCGGGTGTGGCCCAGGCGCTCAGACTTCTTCGACGCTGCTGGGCTCGCGGCGGGACAGGTCGATGCCGAGTTCCTCGGCGGCGCGGAAGACGTCCTCGTCGGTGTCGCGGAGTTCGATGGACCTGCCGTCGGTGGAGAGGACCTCGACGTTGAGGCACAGGGACTGCATCTCTTTGATGAGGACCTTGAAGGATTCGGGGATGCCCGGTTCGGGGATGTTCTCGCCCTTGACGATGGCCTCGTAGACCTTCACGCGGCCGACGACGTCGTCGGACTTGATGGTCAGGAGCTCCTGGAGGGCGTACGCGGCGCCGTAGGCCTCCAGGGCCCAGACCTCCATCTCGCCGAAGCGCTGGCCGCCGAACTGGGCCTTACCGCCGAGCGGCTGCTGGGTGATCATGGAGTAGGGGCCGGTGGAGCGGGCGTGGATCTTGTCGTCCACCAGGTGGAGGAGCTTGAGGATGTAGATGTACCCCACCGCGATGGGGTGGGGGAACGGTTCGCCGCTGCGGCCGTCGAAGAGGCGGGCCTTGCCGGTGGGCTGGACCTGGCGGTGGCCGTCGCGGCCCGGGATGGTGTTGTCCAGCAGGCCGATGATCTCCTCTTCGGTGGCGCCGTCGAAGACGGGGGTGGCCATGTTGGTGCGGGGCTCCACGCGGTCGAGGCCCTTGTCGCGGAGGCGTTCGGCCCAGGATTCCTGGATGCCGGAGATGTCCCAGCCTCTGGCGGCGATCCAGCCCAGGTGGGTCTCCAGGACCTGGCCCACGTTCATGCGGCCGGGTACGCCCAGCGGGTTGAGGATGATGTCGACGGGGGTGCCGTCCTCCAGGAAGGGCATGTCCTCCACTGGGAGGATCTTGGAGATGACGCCCTTGTTGCCGTGGCGGCCGGCGAGTTTGTCGCCTTCGGTGATCTTGCGCTTCTGCGCCACGTAGACGCGGACCAGTTCGTTGACGCCGGGAGGCAGCTCGTCGCCGTCCTCGCGGCTGAAGACGCGGACGCCGATGACCTTGCCCTGTTTGCCGTGGGGAACCTTCAGGGAGGTGTCGCGGACCTCGCGGGCCTTCTCACCGAAGATGGCGCGCAGCAGGCGCTCCTCGGGGGTCAGCTCGGTCTCACCCTTCGGGGTGACCTTGCCGACCAGGATGTCGCCGGGCACGACCTCGGCGCCGATGCGGATGATGCCCCGCTCGTCGAGATCGGCCAGCACCTCCTCGGAGACGTTCGGGATGTCCCGCGTGATCTCCTCGGGGCCCAGCTTGGTGTCACGGGCGTCGACCTCGTGCTCCTCGATGTGGATCGAGGAGAGCACGTCGTCCTGCACCAGGCGCTGGGACAGGATGATCGCGTCCTCGTAGTTGTGGCCCTCCCACGGCATGAACGCCACGAGCAGGTTCTTGCCCAGGGCCATCTCGCCCTTGTCGGTGCAGGGGCCGTCGGCGATGACCTGGTTGACCTCGACACGGTCACCCTCGGCCACGATGGGCTTCTGGTTGAAGCTCGTGCCCTGGTTGGAGTGCTTGAACGTCGCCAGGCGGTGTGTGGTGCTCGTGCCGTCGTCGTTCGAGATCGTGACGTGGTCGGCGGAGACCTCCTCGACCACGCCGGGCTTGTCGGCGCTGACCATGTCGCCGGTGTCGGTGGCGGCCCGGTACTCCATGCCGGTGCCGACCAGCGGGGCCTCGCTCCTGATCAGCGGCACCGACTGGCGCATCATGTTCGCGCCCATGAGCGCCCGGTTGGCGTCGTCGTGCTCCAGGAACGGGATCATGGCCGTCGCCACCGACACCATCTGCCGCGGCGACACGTCCATGTAGTGCACCGCGTCGGAGCGGACGTACTCGAACTCGCCGCCCTTGGTGCGGACCAGCACCCTGCGCTCGGCGAACCCGCCGTCCGCCGACAGCGGGGAGTTCGCCTGGGCGATCACGTACAGGTCTTCCTCGTCGGCGGTCAGGTAGTCGATCTGGTCGGTCACCCTCCCGTCCACGACCTTGCGGTAAGGCGTCTCGACGAAGCCGAAGGCGTTGAGCCGGGCGAAACAGGCGAGGTAGCCGATGAGGCCGATGTTCGGGCCCTCGGGGGTCTCGATCGGGCACATGCGGCCGTAGTGGGACGGATGCACGTCGCGCATCTCCACGCCGGCGCGCTCACGCGACAGACCGCCCGGGCCCAGCGCGGACAGCCGCCGCCGGTGCGTCAGCCCGGAGAGGGGGTTGGTCTGGTCCATGAACTGCGAGAGCTGCGAGGTGCCGAAGAACTCCTTCATGGACGCCACGACCGGGCGGATGTTGATCAGGGTCTGCGGCGTGATCGCCTCGACGTCCTGCGTGGTCATGCGCTCGCGGACGACGCGCTCCATGCGGGCCAGGCCCAGGCGGACCTGGTTCTGGATCAGCTCGCCGACGTTGCGCACCCGGCGGTTGCCGAAGTGGTCGATGTCGTCGACCTCCAGGGGCAGGCCCGCCGGCTCCTCGCCTGCGTGCAGCCGTACCAGGTACTCGACCATCGCGACGATGTCGTCCTCGGTCAGGACGGCGACGTTGATGTCCGTGTCCATGCCGAGCTTCTTGTTGATCTTGTAGCGGCCGACCTTGGCGAGGTCGTACCGCTTGGGGTTGAAGTAGAGGTTCTCCAGCAGGGCCTGCGCCGACTCCCTGGTCGGCGGCTCACCGGGCCGCAGCTTGCGGTAGATGTCGAGCAGCGCGTCGTCCTGGCCGGCCGTGTGGTCCTTCTCCAGGGTGGCGCGCATCGACTCGTACTGGCCGAAACGCTCCAGGATCTGGTCGCTGGTCCAGCCGAGCGCCTTGAGCAGCACCGTGACCGCCTGCTTGCGCTTGCGGTCGATGCGCACCCCGACGCTGTCGCGCTTGTCGATCTCGAACTCCAGCCAGGCCCCCCGCGACGGGATCACCTTGCACCCGTACAGGTCCTTGTCGGAGGTCTTGTCGGCGTTGCGCTCGAAGTACACACCCGGCGACCTGACGAGCTGGGAGACCACGACACGCTCGGTGCCGTTGACGATGAACGTGCCCTTCGGCGTCATGAGCGGGAAGTCGCCCATGAACACCGTCTGGCTCTTGATCTCACCCGTGGTGTTGTTGATGAACTCCGCCGTCACGAACATCGGGGCGGAGAAGGTCATGTCCTTCTCCTTGCACTCGTCGACCGAGTACTTCGGCGGCTCGAACCGGTGGTCCCGGAACGACAGGGACATGCTCCCGGAGAAGTCCTCGATCGGGCTGATCTCTTCGAAGATCTCTTCGAGGCCCGACTGGGCCGGGACGTTCGTGCGCCCGGCCCGGCGGGCCGCCTCGACCCGGGCCTTCCATCTCTCGTTGCCGAGCAGCCAATCGAAGGAGTCGGTCTGCAGGCCGAGAAGGTCGGGGACTTCGAGCGGCTCCTGGATACGCGCGAAAGAGACACGGTGGGGACCGGCGGGTACGGCGGAGGCGTTGCGTGAGGCTGCCAACAGATGTCCTTCCGAAGGCTCGCGGCGGACTGACTACACGCACGCCGGACGACCTCGCAACGTGAGCGAGCGGAGCGGGTCGTCAAGAAAGCAGCGTGGAACAGCGAGCGTACTGGCTCAGCATCAATTTGTCCACGCTAACGCAGACCCATCTTCCCGGTCGCATCTTCATGATGACGCACGCTCTCCCGCTTGTCAATCATCTTCGGCAGGTCCGCGTGCCCGCCGCGTCGCCATGCCGGTGGCCGTGCGCATTCATGGCTCCAGCCGGATCCCTCAGAATATCACGTGCTTCTCAAGCGACTCTATATCGTCCGCATGATTGGGACGCGTTAATTGAAACTCCGGGCCCGCAGTCTTCCCTTGGCGGATAAAAAGGGTGGCACGACGTTTATGGACGCGCCTTGTGGGTGAGTTGGCCGTGCACATCATCTGTCACGACGACCCGGTCGGAGGCTCGCGCGTGTCCATCAGACGACTGCTGCTCGATTTAAGTGCCATTATGCTGACCGCGGGCGGCGTATCAGGCCGGGCAGGAACCCGCATTCAAGGCTGGTCCGGGCCCGGCGGCGCACTCACCCGCCTCGACGTGTTGCCCAAAAATTCACAGTCGATTTCAGGACTTCCGAAACGACTTTCGCACCGGGCGGCCGAGGCGACGTCGGCGCCCGTCGTGCGGGAGAACGGCGGAGCGACGGCGGAGCGGCACGTGCGTGTCGCGGTCATCGGGGCGGGGTTCGCGGGGCTGGGGATGGGGATCCGGCTCAAGCAGCGCGGCATCGACGATTTCGTCGTGCTCGAACGGGGGGACGACGTCGGCGGGACGTGGCGGGACTGTGTGTATCCCGGTGCGGCCAGCGACGTGCCCTCCAATCTCTACTCGTACTCGTTCGCCCCCGAACCGGCGTGGACCAGCACGTTTCCCTCGCAGCCGGAGATCCAGCGATATCTGCAGCGGTGCAAGGCGGAGTTCGGGCTGGAGCGGCATCTTCGTACCGGTCACGAGGTGCTGGCCTCCGAGTGGGACGACGGTTCCGCCCGGTGGCGTGTCACCACGTCGAAGGGGGACCTGACGGCGGACGTGCTCGTGGTCGCGACCGGGCCGCTCAGCGAGCCCGCCATACCGCCGGTTCCGGGGCTCGATCGGTTCTCAGGAGCCGTCTTTCATTCGGCGGCCTGGGATCACTCCCACGACCTCGACGGCAAACACGTGGCGGTGATCGGCACGGGGGCCTCCGCGGCTCAGTTCATTCCTGAGATTCAGCCGAAGGTGGCCGGGCTCTACGTTTTCCAGCGCACCCCTCAGTGGGTGATGCCGCGCTGGAATCGCGCCAAGCCGGTTGTCGAGAAAAGACTTTTCCGCCGATTACCTGTCGTGCAGCGGCTGGCGCGGACCGCGGCCTACCTGTGGCGGGAGTCGCTTTTTCTCGGGCTCGCGTTCGATCCGCGCGTGCTCAGGCCGGTGGAATGGCTGGCGCGGCGCCACCTGCACCGGCAGGTGCGTGATCCCGGGCTGCGCGCGGCGCTGACTCCCGACTACCGGCTCGGCTGTAAACGCATCATTCTCTCCAGCACCTACTTTCCCGCGATCACCCAGGCGAACACCGAACTGGTGACCAGCGGGATACGCGAGGTGCGGCGGAATTCGATCGTCAGTGCCGACCGGACCGAACGCGTGGTCGACACGATCGTCTTCGGCACCGGGTTCGAGCCGGCCAACACGGCCATCGCCGGCCGGCTTCGCGGAAGGGACGGCCGGCTGCTCGCCGACGCCTGGCGCGAGGGCGCGGAGGCTTACCTCGGCACCGCCATAGCCGGTTACCCCAACCTCTTCATGCTTCTCGGCCCGAACGCCGTCTCAGGACAGAACTCGTCGCTGCTGACGGCGGAGGCCCAGGTCGACTACGCGATCGACGCCATACGGTTCATGGACGAGTCCGGTACCGCGGCGGTGGAGGTACGCGCGGAGGCCCAGGCGTCGTTCGTGGCCGACGTGCAGCGAATGCTGATCCGCACCGTGTGGGCGTCCGGCTGCAGGAGCTGGTACCTCGACGCCCGCGGCCGCAACACCACGCTGTGGCCGGGTCTCACCCGCGCCTTCCGCCGCCAGACCCGCCGCTTCGACCACGAGAACTACGTGCTGCGCGCCCGCCCGTCCGGGAGCTGAACAGAGGGCCGCTGACCCGTCCTGTCCTCGGAGAGCTCGTCGGCCAGGACGTGGTCGAGCTGGCTGCGTGAGGTGATGTCCAGCTTGGCGAAGACCTTGCGCAGGTGGTACTCGACGGTGCGCGGGCTCACGAACAACCGGCTGCCGATCTCGGAGTTGGTGAGGCCCTTGGTGGCGAGGCGGACGATCTGTCCCTCACGCGGGGTGAGGTCGCCACCGGTCGCCGGGACGCCGCGGCGCTGCGCGGTCTCCCCGGTGGACCGCAGCTCCCGCGCCGCCCGCTCGCCGAACGCCGCCATGCCCATCGTCGTGAAGAGCTGGTGCGCGGCGCGCAGTTGCTTGCGTGCCTCGGTCTTGCGCCGTTCCCTGCGCAGCCATTCGCCGTAGACGAGGTGGGCGCGGGCGAGGTCGGGACGCAGCCGGGTGCGGCCGAGCCGTTCGATCGCCTCCCGGTAGAGCGTCTCGGCCGTCGCCTGCTCGCTGACCAGGGCGCGCGAGCGGGCCTCGATCCCGAGGGCCCAGTCGGTGGGGCTGACGCGAGTGGTCTCGGCGAGTTGCTCGACGGCCCGGCAGGCGAGCACGCGGTCGCCGCTGCGGGCGGCGGCCTCGGCGAGTTCCGCCGGAGCCCACTGCGACGCGGCGCCCGGCGCCGGCGGGCCCGCGGCGGCGCGCCGGGCCGCGGCGCAGGCCCGGCCGTAGCGTCCGAGACCGGTGTAGAGGACGGCTTTCGCCCAGTCGATGACGGTCGCCCCGGCGCCCTCGCCCCGGGCCGCAGCGTCGTTCGAGCTCGTGTGCGTCAGCTCCTCGGCCTCGGCCTCACGGCCGCGCCACGCGGCGAGCGCGAGGGCGCCGTAGTTGGTGATCCGCAGCCCGGTCGCCGCGGTGATCGCCTGGACCTCCGCGCTCAGCGCCGCCGCCTCGGCCGTTTCGCCCTCGAAGAGGTGCATCATGGCGCGGGAGCCGAGGGCCACGGGCATCTCGGCGAGCGCGCCGGTGTCCCGCGCGCGGCCGACGTGGCGGTCCGCCAGCGTGCGGCAGGCGTCGCCGTCCCACAGCGCCACGGCGGCGGCGAACGCGGGCGAGAGCCACCGGACCTCCTCCTCGGTGGGGACGCCGTGGCCGAGACAGGCGGCCACGGCGCGGCGCAGCGCCGGTGCCGCCGCGCCGGGGCCCCCGGTGAACAGTTGCACCAGCCCGTCCAGCAGGAGGTCCTGAGCGCGCCCGGCCCCCGGCGGTGCCGCGCGGGCCGCGGCGGCGGCGTCGAGCAGGCCACCGCCGCGCACCGCCAGGCGTCCGGCGGACATCGCCGCGGACAGCGCCTCCAGGTAGGCGTCGCGGGCCAGTGCCGGGTCCACCGGCCACAGGCGCCGCGCGGCGTCCAGCAGCAGCGGCGAAGCGGTGTTCCCGCGGTCGGCGGTGAACGCGATCCCGGCGCGCAGGAAGACCGCGCGGGCCCGCTGCCGTTCGTCGAGCGGGCCGGCCAGCGCCACACCGAGGAGTCCCGACGCGGCGTCCGGCGCCCCCGCTTCCTGTTTGGCACGGGCCGCGGCCAGCGCGCGTTCCGCCCGGCGGGCCGGTTCGGAGGTCAGCTCGGTCGCGCGCCGCAGGAACGCCGCCGCGGCGGCCAGGCCGCCGCGTGCCTGCGCGCGTACGGCCGTGTGTTCCAGTTCGGCGGCGGCCTCCTCGTCGGCCCCGGCCACCGCGTGCGCGTGGTGCCAGGCACGGCGGTCACGGTCGGTGCGGGGGTCGGTCGCCTCCGCCAGCGCGTGGTGCGCCCGCCTGCGCTCCTCCGCAGCGGCGGCCCGGTACACCGCCGAACGCACCAGCGGATGACGGAACCGCACCCCGGCGCCGAACTCGCACAGCCCGGCCGCCGCCGCCGGAGCCGCCGCGGCGGTCCCGACGCCGAGCCGCGCCGCCGCCCGCCAGACCAGGACCGGGTCCCCGAGCGGCTCGGCCGCCGCGACCAGCAGCAGCCGCCGTGTGTCCGGAGGCAGCGGTTCCAGGCGCCGCAGGAAGCTGTCCTCGATCCATCCGGGCGGCCCCTGGACGGCGGGCAGCCCGAAGCCGCCGGCCAGTTCGGCGGGGGTCATCTCGTGCGACAGCTCCAGCAGCGCCAGCGGGTTGCCGTGCGCCTCGGCGACGATCCGGTCCCGCACCTGCGGATCCAGCGGCCCGGGGACCACCGAGCGCAGCAACGCCTGCGCGTCCTCGTCCCGCAGGCCGCCGATCACCAGCTCCGGCAGGCCGGACAGGTCGTGCGCGTCGGTGCCGCGCGCCGCGAACACGCACGCCATCGGCCCGGCGAACAGCCGCCGCGCGACGAACGCGAGCACCTGCGCCGAGGCGGCGTCGAGCCACTGCGCGTCGTCGATCACGCACACCAGGGGCTGCTCACCGGCCGCGTCCGCGAGCAGGCTCAGCACCGCCAGCCCCACGAGGAACCGGTCGGGCGGCGGCTCCGCGCGCAGCCCGAAGACGGTGGCGAGCGCGCCGCGCTGCGGTTCCGGCAGCCTGTCGAGCCGTTCCAGCATCGGCGCGCAGAGCTGGTGCACCGCCGCGTACGGAAGCTCCATCTCGGAACGGACGCCCGCGGCCCGCACCACCCGGCATCCCGCCGCCCGCTCGGCCAGGTACTCCAGCAGGACCGACTTGCCCACCCCCGGGTCCCCGCGCAGCACCAGGGACCGGCTCTCGCCGGCGAGCACCGCCGTCACCAGCCGGTCGAGCGTGTCGCACTCGGCACGCCGGCGGTCCAGCAGGGTGGCGGCGGCCCCTGGGCGCACGGGCCGCGGGGACCGCCGCCCGTGCGACAGGTACGCCTCCAGTAAGCCGGTCATCGGGGTCCCCTCTCGGACATGGGATCGGCGGCGATGAGCGCTTCGAGGGGCAGCAACGCCGAACCGGTGGCCACGGCGTCCCCCCCGAACCTGGCCACCAGCAGCTCGAACTGGCCGCCCGGCCTGGACAGGCTGTGATTCCTGATCGCGGTGGTGATGCGGTCGCCGAGCGACTCCATGAGCCGCAGGCCCACCCAGCCGCCGATGACGATCCGTTCGGGACCGGTCAGGTTGACCATGCCGCCCAGCGCGGCCCCCAGGCAGTCGATGACGTCCTCGACGATCGCGCTCGCGGCCGGGTCGCCCCGGTGGGCCGCGGCGATGAGCTCGCCGACGGCGCGCCAGCCGGTGCCCTCGAAGACCGCGCCGGTGTCACGCCACGCCGAGAGGATCGCGTCGGAGCCGAGGTAGGCCTCGACGCACCCCCGGTTGCCGCACCGGCACACGCGTCCGCCGCGCTCGATCACCATGTGCCCCCACTCCCCCGCGCTGGAGTGGGAGCCGTACGCCACCTCTCCCCCGGTGACGACGCCGAGCCCGACGCCGCGGCCGAGGAGCGCGACCAGGGCGTGGTCCGCGCCGCGTGCGCTGCCGAACCACAGCTCCGCCCTGGCCTGCATCTTCGCGCCGTTCTCCGCGAGTACGGGGATGCCCCCGGCGTCGCACAACGACCGGACGGGGACGGGCGGCCAGCCGAGGCTCTGGGCGTACAGGGTCTGCCGGTCGCCGGGCCCGGTCTCGACCAGGCCGGGCAGGCCGAGGCCGATGCCGAGCAGGGTCGGCCACCGGGCGGCGTTGCGGTCGCGCAGCGCCACCAGGGCCTCGTGGATGTCGGCGGCGATCCGCTCCGGGTCCTCCTCCTGGGCACCGCCGCGGAACTCGCGGTCGATGCGGTTCATCGCCAGGTCGAACATCTCCACCGCGACGCCGCGTTCACCGATGTCGGCACCGATCGTGATCGCGCTCTCGGCGCGGGGCCCGATCAGGGTGATGGGTCGGCCGCCCCGCGAGGAGACCGATCCGCGTTCCTCGACGAGACCCGCGGCGATCAGTTCGGCGACGAGGTTGCCCGCCGAGGCCGTGGACAGGCCGCTCTCCTTCGCGATGGCGGCCCGCGTGGTCTCCTGCGCGAGGATCACCTGCTTGAGGACCAGCGCACGGTTGCGCTGCCGCAGGGTGGTGACCGTGGACACTTCGGGGAGGCTCAGGAGATGCCGCCCACCGCCGGGTTCGACGCTCATGGTTCCACCCTCCTCTCACTCGGCGGCGGTCACGTCGACGGCCCGCAGCCGCGCCGTCCTGGTCGCGTGGGCGACCAGGCGGTCCCGCCTCCAGGAGATCTCGAACGCGTCCGGGTCCTCGGAGTCGGCCTGCCAGCCGGACGGGGGGTGTTCGAGCGGGAAGTGCAGCTCCTCCCCGGCGCCGACGGTCACGGGCATCATTTCCGCGTCCGTGTACGGCCGGCCCGACTCACGGTGCCAGAAGCCGTTGCGGGCGTGCCGGGCGAACCGGTCGCGGAACGTGGGGGACTCGTCGACGAACCCCCACCCGGGGATGCGCAGCGGGGCGCGCCCGAACATGGCGTTGACGATCTCCGGGCGTCGCCGGCAGGCCCCCAGCGCGACGGAGTCGAGGTAGTTCTGGAGGATGTCCCAGGCCAGGCCGGGGTCCACCGCGGCGTGCGGGTCGGCGATCAGTGCCCAGCCGTCGGGGAGGCCGGCCGAGACGGGCGAGGTGAGGGTGTCGAGCTTCTTCCACGGCCAGAAGTTCCAGCCGATCTCGTGCTGCTCGTACAGCCGGTGCGCCGTGTAGATCCACTCCGGGGTGTTCTCGCCGCCCTCCCCCATGTAGATGGGCACGCCGAGGCGGTCCCGTACATCGAGGTACTGCTGGATGCTGGACCGGTCGGGCGGGCACCAGTAGCGGTGGAACTGCAATGTGGAGTTGGGGTCGAAGACGTCGGTGAAGATGGACCAGTTCGTCGCCCAGTGCGAGCCCTCGTAGACGATCAGGTGGAACGGGTCGATCGCGCGGATCGCCACGGTCAGGTCGCGGTAGAGAGCGACGAGCTCGGCGGGGTAGACGTGCTGCCACTCGTTCGGCAGCGGCTCGTTCAGCAGGTCGTAGCCGAGCACGACGGTGCTGTCCCGGTACCGTCGTGCGATCTCCTCCCACAGGTGGATCGTCAGCCGTCGGTTGCGGTCGTCCATGAACAGTTCGGGCTTGCCGTTCGGGGAGTCGTCGATGTTGGTGCCCGTCTGCCCGCCCGGCGCCCCGTGCAGGTCGAGCAGCACCCACAGGTTGTGGGCCTCGCACCAGCGCAGCAGGTCGTCGATGTGGGTGAAGCCGTCGAGGAAGGCGCCGTCCCCGTCGACGAGGGCACGGGAGTTGAGCGGGAGCCTGACGTGGTCGAAACCCAGCCGGGCGATGGCGGCGATGTCCTCCTCGGTGACATAGGTGCCGCGGAACCGGGCCCAGAACTCGGCGGCCCGCCCGGGGCCGACGAGGGCTTCGACGCGTCGCTCGATCTGACGGGCCGAACTCATCTCGTCACCGAACCTCCACATGTAGCCCTCGGCGAGCAGCCAGTTGCCGAGGCCGATGCCGCGCGGCAGCAGCGGAGCACCCGAGCCGTCGACCAGCCGGGGGCCACTGGCACGGACGAAGCCGGTGAAGCGATCGATCATGAACGTTACCTTGCTTTCTCATTGCCCTATTTGAGCCCGGACAGGGTGAACCCCTGCACGATGTGACGCTGGAAGACCACGAAGACGATCAGCACGGGGACCACCATGAGGGTCGCCCCGGCCATCTGGAGCGACGGGCTGGTCGCGATCTGCCGGTTCAGCAGCGACACCCCGACCGACAGGGTGTAGAGCCGCTCGTCCCCGGCGACGACCAGAGGCCAGAGGAAGCTGTTCCAGGCGCCGATGAAGGTCAGGACGATCTGGACGGCCATCACCGGCCGGGACAGCGGCAGGACGATCCGCCAGAAGATGTGCGCCTCGCCGGCCCCGTCGACGCGGGCGGCCTCGATCATCTCGGTGGGGACGGCGGACATGAACTGCCGGAACAGGAAGACGCCGAACCCCGACACCAGCCCCGGGAGCGCGACGCCGGCCAGCGTGTCGGTCAGCCTCACGCCGTTGAGGACGAGATAGGTGGGGATCATGGTCACCTGCACCGGGATCATCATGGTGGCCAGCACGAGGAAGAACATGAGGCCGCGGCCCCGGAAGCGGAACTTGGCGAACCCGTAGCCGGCCATCGCCATGAGCAGCACCCCGATCATGCTGATCAGCACGACCACGATCGTGTTGACCAGGTAGCGGTCGAAGTCCATCTCCGCGAACAGCCGCGCGAAATTCTGGAACGTGGGCGCCTCGGGGAGCAATCGGGGCGGGGAGGTGACCGACTCCGGCCGCGGCTTCACCGAACCGGAGATCATCCAGAGGAACGGGAACGCCGTCGCCGACGCCCCGAAGCACAGGACGGCTCCGGCGATCACGGTCAGACCGCGGCGGCTAGTGATCCGCACCGGGCCTCCTCGCGCGCAACTGGACGAGGGTGATCCCGGCGATGATCAGGAAGAGCACCAGTGTCCCGGCACCCGCGTAGCCGAACCGGCTCGCGGAGAAGCCCTCCTGGTAGAGGAACAGGGAGATGCTCGTCGACTCACCGAGCGGCCCGCCCTTGGTGAGCACGAACGGCTCGTCGAAGAACTGCAGCCAGCCGATGACGGTGGTGACGGCGACGAAGGAGAACGCGAACCGCAGCAGCGGGATGACGATCGACACGATCTTGCGCGGCCCGGAGGCGCCGTCGAGGTCCGCGGCCTCCAGGTACTCCCTGGGGAGGCCCTTCAGTGCCGCGAGGAAGATGATGATGTTCAGTCCCGTGCCGCGCCAGACGGCGACGAGGGCGACGGAGAACTTCACCAGCACGGGATCGCTGAGCCACCGCGCCGGCGGCAGGCCCGCGATCGCCAGCAGGTGGTTGAGCAGGCCGAACTGCGTGTTGAGAAGGTAACCCCACACGAGCGACACGGCGACGATCGCGGTGACGGCCGGGGCGAAGTAGAACGCCCTGAGCGCGCGGAAGAAGCGGCTCTCGCTGCGGTGCAGCAGGAGCGCGGCCGCGAACGAGACGGCGATCACGGTGGGCACGCCCAGCAGCGCGAAGATCCCGGTGTTGGTGAGGGCCTGCCGGAAGCCGGGGTCGGCGAACAGTCCGCGGTAGTTGTCCAGGCCCACGAAGCCGATCCTGGAGCGGTCGGCCAGGCCCGCGAGGTCCATGTCCGTCACGCTGACCGGCAGTGCGACCAGGATCGGGAGCACCCCGAAGACGAGCAGCAGGAACATGGCCGGAGCGACGAAGGCGTAGGGGGCGAGAGGCTGTTTCATGCCGGCTTCTCCGCTGGTCATTCGACGGACGTGCCGCCGGTCGCCGCGTACAGGCCCCGCAGGGCGGTGTCGCGGTCCGCGCCGGTCAGCACGATGGAGTTCAGGGCGTCCAGGAGCACCTTCCCGGTCTCGCCGTCCCAGTTGGGCACCGGCGGCAGGGGCCTGGCGTCGCGCAGCTGCCTGACGTACATCGAGACGAGCGGGTCGGAGGTGAGCGCCGGGTCGTCGAGCGCGACCTTCGTCACGGGGAGCTGGCCGTCGAGCCGGTACCAGGTGAGCTGTGTCCGCGGCTCGGAGAGGTAGTCGAGGAGCCGCAGGGCGCCGTCCGTGTTGTCGCTGGAGCGCCACACGGCGAGGTTCGAGCCGGCCAGCAGGGAGGTGTGCGCGGCGGCGCCGGGGATCAGGGCGACCGACCACGTGCCGTTGAGGCGCGGCGCGGCCGCGGCGACCGCGCCGGCCAGGTAGGGGCCGGAGACCAGCATGGGCGTGGCTCCGGAGACGAAGCCCTGGATCTGGTCGAAGTCGGCGTCGGCCGGCACGCTCCTGTCGGCGTACAGGCCGGTGTAGATGTCGACGGCCTTGTGGAACTCGGGGGTGTCGAAGTCGATCCTGCCGGTGTCGTCGACGATCCCGCCGCCCTGGGCCCAGGTCATGATGACGGGCAGCGCGCTGTCCCACTGCGGGATGTGGTAGCCGTACTGCCCCACGCCCCGGCCGGCGAGGACCTTGGCGTAGGCGCGGAGCTCGTCCCACGTCCCCGGCGGCCTGGTGAGACCGTACGCGGCGAGGATGTCGCTGCGGTAGAACAGCACGCGGGTGTCGCCGACCCACGGGACGCTCACCGGGGCCCCGCCGGCCGCGGCGACACCGTCGAGGAAGTGGTGCGCTGCGAGACCCGGATGGTCCCGCAGCGTCCGGTCGTCGAGCGTGAGCAGGGCACCGGAGGCGGCGAAGGCCGGCACCTTCGACAGGCCGACCTGCAGGACGTCGGGTCCGTTGCCCGAGGCCACAGCGGTGGTGAACTTCTGGTCGACGGAGTCCCACGGGATGGCGACGGTGTCGACCTCGATGCCGGTGCGCGCGGAGAACGGCTCGACGAGCTGCTGGAAGCGGGCCGAGCTGTCGCCCATGACCCAGACGGTCAGCTCCCCCGCGCCGCCGGTCCCTGCCGGACCTGAGCACGCGGCCGACGCGAACAAGCCCGCGGCGACGGCGGACGCGGCGAACGCCAGGCGAGGTCTTGTCATCGGAAGAGGTCCCTCTCAGGGAGCGGAGCCGGTGTCCGTGCCGCGCGCCGTCGTCCCTGGTTCCACGCCCATGGGGCCTCCAGCCTGTTCGTAGTTGGCTTAGCCTAAGCCATAGACAAAGTAGCTTCCGAGGAGGCACCATCGCAACTGTCGAAGTTGGAGGAGGTCCAGATGAACCACCGATGGCCCGCTGCCGCCCTCACGACGGTGATCGCCGCCGCGACCCTCGCGGCGACGGCCCGGCCTGCCGCCGCCGCCCCCCTCGGATCGGCCGACTTTCTCAAGGTCAGCGGCACGGTGCTGAAGAAGAACTCCGGCACGGGTGCGACGTTCAGCCTGCGTGGCACCAACCTCGGCGGCTGGCTCACCCATGAGGAATGGATGTCACCCCTGGGGGATTTCGCGCACGACAGGACCGGTTGGACGGCCACCGCCTCCGCGGGCGACGCCGCGCTCGCGATCGACGGCGACGGCGCCACCCGTTGGTCCACGAACGCCCCCATGCGCGGCGGCGAGTGGCTGAAGCTGAACCTCGGCGCCCCGACGCGCTTCAACCGCATCACCTTCGATTACACCGAGTTCCCCGGCGGGGACTTCGCCCGCGGCTTCACCGTCGCCGTCTCCACCGACAACTCGGTGTGGACGACCGTGCCCTTCGACTCCGGGGGCGGCCTGGACACCGTCACGACCGCCCGCTTCGCCCCGGTGAGGGCGCAGTACGTGCGGGTCACGCAGACCGGCAGCGCCGGGGACTGGTGGTCGATCGGCGAGTTCAACGTGTTCAACGACGCCGACTCGTTCAAGCGCACGCAGTGGACCGCGACGGCGTCGGGCGGCACGCCGGCCCCCGCCATGCTCGACGGCGCGGTCGCCACCCGATGGACCAGCAACACCGTCCAGGTGCCCGGCCAGTGGGTCCAGCTCGACCTCGGCGCGCGGATGACGATCAACAACGTGCAGCTCGACGCGGTGAAGAACTCCGACGACGCCGAGGACTACCCCCGCGGCTACACCGTCCAGTTGTCCGACGACAGAACGACCTGGACGCAGGTCGCCGCCGGCACCGGGACGCCCAAGGCCACGAACATCAGCTTCCCGGCCGCGCGTGGCCGCTACGTGCGGGTGAACCAGACCGGCACCAGCTACAGGTGGTGGTCGATCGGCGAGATCTCCGTCGCGCTCAACCGCGACGACTACGGTCTCCAGCTCACCCTCGACCAGCGCTTCGGCCGTACCGGCGCGCAGGCGATCCGCGACGCGCACGAGCAAACCTGGATCACCGCGGCCGACCTCGACAACCTCGCCGCGATGGGCCTGAACTACGTCCGCCTGCCGATCGGCTGGACCACGTTGCTCAACACCGACGGCACGTGGAAGCCCGACCCCTGGAGCAAGATCGACTGGGTGGTGGACCAGCTCGCGAGCCACGGCATCCACACCCTGCTCGACCTGCACACCGTGCCGGGCGGCGGCTGCCCCTGGCTCAGTTGCGGCCGCATCGGCCCCAACCCCAACGGGTTCTGGGGCAGCGCGACGTACCAGAACTGGGTCGAGGACATCTGGACGGCCATCGCCACCCGCTACGCCGGCCGGCCCGCCGTCGCGGGATACGACCTGATCAACGAGCCGCTCATCGGCTTCGACTTCGACGCCGCCGAGGTCACCCGGGTCAGCGCGTACTACGACCGCCTCTACGACGCCGTCCGCGCCGTCGACCCCGACCACATCATCGTCATCGGCGCGTTCCCCGACCCCGACCGCATCACCCCGCCGTCCACCCACGGCTGGAGCAACGTCGTCTACGAGCTCCACCCCTACGACATGGACAACCGCACGAGCTGGGACCACCAGAACGGGCTGGTGACCAACAAACTGGCCGACCTGCCCGGCCTGCTGTCGAGCTGGGGCGTCCCCCTGCTGTACGGCGAGTTCTGCCTGTACTACTTCGACGACGTGTGGGCCCGCTGGCTGGCCGGCCTCAACGCCCAGCAGCAGTCCTGGTCCACCTGGGCGTACAAGGTCAGGGGCACCGACGCCGACGAACAGGGCTACTGGGGCTTCCACTACAACCGCCCCGCCCCCGTCCCGATCCTCAACACCGACGACTCCCCCACCATGATCCGCAAACTCCGCCGCTTCACCACCTCCACCTTCACCCGCAACGACCGCCTGACCGCGCTGGCCACCACCTACGCCGCCGGCCTGTCCACCTACAACCCCGTCCCCATCAGCAGAACCACCTGGACCGCCACCGCATCCACCACCAGCACAAGCGGCACCATCAACGGCGCCATAGACGGCAACCCCGCCACCCGCTGGGACACCGGCGCCCCCCAGACCCCCGGCCAGTGGTACCAGATCGACCTGGGCTCCCCCCAGCCCGTCGCGCTGATCACCCTCCAGACCGCCCTCAACGCCAAACAGGACTACCCGCGCGGCTTCCGAATCCAACTCTCCTTGGACGGCACGACCTGGACGACGGCCACCACCGGCGCCGGCTTCGCCTGGAAACGCCCCATCAGCATCCCCCCGCAAACCACCCGCTACGTACGCATCACCCAGACCGGCACCTCCACCTACTGGTGGTCCATCGACGAGATCACGATGTACTCCTCCTTCTGACCCCCGCCCGCATGACCCGCCTCCCGCTGGGGAGACCAGGGCAGATGAAGGTCACGCTGGTCCAGGGCGACATCACCGGACAACAGGTCGACGCCATCGTCAACGCCGCCAACTCCTCGCTCCTCGGAGGGGGCGGCGTCGACGGCGCCATCCACCGCCGCGGCGGCCCCGACATCCTCGCCGCCTGCCGCCACCTCCGCGCCACCACCTACCCGGACGGCCTTCCGACGGGCCAGGCCGTAGCGACCACCGCGGGACGCCTCCCCGCCCACTCGGTGATCCACACCGCCGGCCCGGTGTACTCCACGAAGGAGGACCGCTCGCCCCTGCTGGCCTCCTGCTACCGCGAATCCCTGCGCGTCGCCGACGAACTGGCGGCCACCACCGTGGCCTTTCCCGCGATCTCCACCGGCATCTACCGCTGGCCGATGCGGAACGCCGCACACATCGCGATCAGCACCGTCCGCGCCACGCCGTCACAGGTGCACGAGGTGCGCTTCGTGCTTTTCGGCGCCGAGGCGTACGCCGTGTTCGAGCAGGTGCTCGGCGCCTAGAACTCGATGTGCGACGGTTCCCAGATCGAGCAGTCGTGAGCGAACAGCACACGGCGGGGGTCGAACTCCGCGAGCCGGTCCAGCCAGGCCCGGTACGCGGGAACGGGCCGGGACGCGCCGTGGAGTGCGGCCTGGCGGGCCAAGTGGTCCGAGGCGTAATGGGACGCGAAGTCGTGAGCCTGACCGGCGAGGATCACGGTGCCGTCGGAGCGGCGCAGGACCAGGGACTGATGGCCCTCGGTGTGGCCGGGGGTGGGGATGATCCAGACGCCTGGCCAGACCTCGGTCTCCCCTGCCAGCTCCTCGTAGGTGACACCGGGAAAATCAACGAGTTCGTCCACGGTGTAGCGCCCACCGCGAGCCGTGGCCAGCTCCGTACTCTGCACCAGGATCGGCTTGCCGCCCATCAGGGGGTTGCCGCCGCAGTGGTCGAAGTGGAGGTGGCAGTTCACCACGAGCGAGATGTCGTCCACGGTCACCCCGGCCGCCGACAACGCCTCCCGCAGGGCACGGCGCCGGGGACGGTAGTGCGCCTCGGTCCCGGCGTCCGCGGCGCCGATACCGGTGTCGAAGAGAATCAGGCCGTCGCCGTGACGCACCAGATAGGCGAGCACGGGTTCCACCCGTGGTTCCGGCCCGCCCGTCTCGGACGCCGGGCGGATGAAGTAGCCGAGGTCGAGGCGGCGCACCGCCATGTCACTGCTCACCCCACCATCGTGGCGATCCACGCCGCGCCGTCCAGCCGGTCCGCCCACGGCGGAACCGCCGCCCGCGCCCCTACGCGTGACGCGCCGGGGCGTGGAACACCTGGCGGCCGTGCCAGGCGATGTTGGCGGGATCGACGCCCCGCAGGCCCGGCTGCGGAGCACGCACCGGACGCCCCACCAGGGAGAGCACCATGGCCCTCGCCGCCGCGGAACCGCCGGCGAACTTCATCGAGACGGTGATCTCACGCTCGGCGCTGAGCCCCAGGACCCCCTTGTCGAACAACTTGTGGTGGATGGCGCACAGGCACAGCCCGTTGCCGAGGTCGTCCGCCCCGTCGAAAGCCCACCAGCGGACATGCGCGGCGTCCAGCCCCACCACAGCACCGTCCAACCGGCCGTCGTACTCGCAGAACGCACAGCAGTACTCGTAAGCCATGAGGACTTCCCGCCGGAACCCCGCCGCACGACGAGAAGCCACGCGCGCCGCCACCTCAGGGATCGCCCCGGCACCGTCGAGGTCGAGCCCGACAGCACGGCAGATGTCCGGATGCAAGGAAGGCGCGAAGTTGACGTCGAGCAGACGGCGCGCAAGACGGCCCACCAACTGGGAGTCGTCGGCCAACGCACGCAACAGGTCCGGATGAAGCCGCCCGGACGCCTGGGACGCACGTAACCGCCCGAGCCCCGACCCCGGACTGCCCGGCCCGTCCACGGTGTCCACCAGCCAGACCCCGTCGGTGGTCAGGTGATGGAACGGATACCCGGGACTGGTCTCACGCGGCGGCCCGAACTCCTTGAGCAGCCGCCTCAGGTCCTCCTCAGCGGCACTGAACGGAATCGGCCCTCCCCCGTGCCCCTGGAAACGCCCGAGAGCATAGAGCAGCAGAAGCGGCTTGTGCGGCGCCCGCTCCCCGTCACGCGCCCACCGCCGGATCCCCGCGACCCGCTCGACCCAGTCCATGGCGGACGAGCTTAGTCCGGCCCGACAGGGACAATCCGGCGTCCTCTCACGACGGTCCTCCCGCCAGACCGTGACACCGTTGCCGGCGCTTACCGTAACGAGGCGATCACACTTCGGTTCTGAGGCCGCGCGCCTCATTTATCGCATGCCATCTTCCGAGATGCGTCGGGTAATCAGGAGGACAGGCAGATGACGGACAGTCCGGCCGGCTACGCGGTGATCGATGTCGAGACCACGGGCCTGCGGCCCTCATGGCACGACCGGATCGTCGAGGTCGGTGTCGTGCACACCGACCTGGCCGGACGGGTGACCGGCGAATGGAGCACTCTGGTCAACCCCGAACGCGACCTCGGGCCGCAGCGCGTGCACGGCATCAGCGCGGCCGACATACGGCACGCCCCGACGTTCAAGGAGATCGCGGGCACGATGACGGCCCTGCTGCGGGGCCGGGTACCGGTGGCCCACAATCTCTCCTTCGACACGGGTTTCCTGGAGGCCGAGTTCCGACGTATCGGGATGGCGACCCCGCTTTCACCTGACATCGGGGTATGCACGATGGCGGAGGCCCGGCGATTCCTCCCGCACGCGCCCCGCAACCTGGCCGGTTGTTGCGCCGTGGCCGACATTCCTCTCCATGGACACCACGACGCACTCATCGACGCCCGCGCCGCCGCGCAGCTCTTACGTCACTATCTCGACCTGGCACGCCCGGCGTCCCCTTGGCCGGCCACTCTGCGGGCCGCGGCCACCGCCCTCTGGCCGCTGTGCGGTGGCGGCGATGAGCCCTGGGTACGCAGAGGGGTCTCCGCCGAACGGCAGAGCCATTTCCTCGCCCGGGTCCTCGATCGCGTGCCCCAGTCGGCGCAGGCCGTTCAAGCCGGCCCCTATCTCGCCCTGCTCGATCAGGTGCTGCTCGACCACCACATCTCGGCGTCGGAGGCGGACGCCCTGGTCGATCTGGCGGCCACGTCGGGGCTGCGGCGTGCGGATCTGGACCGCCTGCACCGTGACTACCTCACCGAGGTCGCACGAGCGGCCCTGGCCGACGGGGTGCTCACGGACGCCGAGCGTCACGAACTCGATCTCATCGGCGCTCTGCTGCACCTGCCGGCCACGGCCACCGAGACCGCCCTGGCCGAGGCCGCCACGCGAACGTCCGCTCCTCATCCCCGGTTCGCCCTGCGACCGGGCGACCGCGTCGTCTTCACCGGTGAGATGCCCGAGGGTCGTGAGACATGGGAACAACGCGCCCGCGCGGCCGGCTACGTCCCCCACGCCGGCGTGACCAAGCAGGTCAGCCTCCTCGTCGCGGCCGACCCCGACACCTTGTCGGGCAAGGCCCGCAAGGCGCGCGCCTACGGCATCCCCGTCGTCACCACCGAGGCCTTCGCCCGGATGCTTGCCTGAGAAGCCCTCTCGGGGCGGCCGATCCCCATGGTGCTGGTCATGGCAGGGGGTCAGGGGTCGAGCTTGAGGCGGATCCTGCGGCGGAGGAGCATGGTGACGATCAGGACGATGATGAAGGGTGCCCAGGCGGCGCAGTAAGCCGGCCAGTATCTCGCCAGGTCGAAGATCGAGCGGTTCGCGTCCACGTCGGTGCCGTTCACGCCGAAGTAGCCGAAGAGGAGGGCCGGGGGGAGGGCGAGGATCGAGCCCAGGGCTACGGCGGTGCTGACGATTCGTTCTCTGCGGACCATGTATTCGGTGGTGGCTGCTTCCAGGGCCGCTCTGCGGGACTCGATGACCGAGCTGACGCGGGCGATGATTTGTGAGGTGTTGGTGAGGCTGGTTGTCATGCCTGCCGTGTCGCGCATTGAGGCGTGGTAGGACTCGATGAGGAGTTCGGGGATGAGGATGGTGTCGGCGTAGATCTCTATGCCGAAGCTCAGGTCCAGCTGGAGGCCGGCCAGTTGGTCGGAGAGGTCGGCGATCAGGCGGCGGTAGGAGGAGATGGAGGTGATGTCGGCGGTCTCGTTGCGTTCCAGGGTGTGCAGGGCCAGGCGGCGGGCTCGGTGGAGGACGCCTGCGGCGTTGACCAGGCCGGTGGCGGCGATGATCAGGGCGTTTTCCACGGGTGCCGACCAGCCGGCGGCTACTGTGACGCCTCTGCCGTGGGCGAGCATCGTCTGGCGGCCGTTGTTCAGCTCCGGGGGGCGGAGTACGCCGAGGGGGGTGCCTTGGTGGCCGTCCATGGTGCCGCGGAAGACCATGGAGAGGACCTCGGCGGAGATGTGGGTGGGGTCGTGGGACTCATCGAGGAGTTTCGCGGCCAGGTGGCCGCCGGCGAAGACGCACTGGTGGACGTTTCTACCGAAAGCCGGCGAGGTGACGCGGGGGCGGCCGACTCGTTCCTTCAGCCAGTCGAGGAGTGGTGTTTCGCCGATTCTGATGGTCGAGCGGGATCTCCACAGCAGGTACGTCCAGTCGGCGATCGTGGCCGCGTCCGGTTCTCCGGGCAGGTGGAGGTCGAGGATGAGCAGGGCGTCGTCGCGTTTGGTGGTCAGCAGCAGGACGCGTCCGCTCGTGGCGGGGACGGTGGTGCCGTCCACGGTGAGGGTGTCGGGGTGGTCGATGTAGGTGTCGCCGATCAGGCAGGGCAGCAGGCGGCCGGCCGCGGCGACGTGGCCGTCGAAGCGGCCGAGGTCGAGGGCGTGGTTGAGCGGGCGTACCGCGTCCGGCGCCGCGGTCAGCGGGTCGGCGAGGTTGTAGACGCACACGAGTCGTGTCACGTCGCGCCGGGCCGTGTCCAGCCAGGGCACCTGTTCCTCCTCCGGTTCGACACCCCTTTCAGCTAGGTGAACGGTCCGCGCGGCGTTCGAGATCCCGGAGGGCGGCGCGGAGTTCGCTCGCGGGGTCGCCGTCGTGGTAGACGTGCTCGCTGGGTTCGATGCCGTCCAGGAACTCCTGGTAGCGGACGGCGTAGAAGAGGTGCTGGTAGGGCTCCGCGAGTTCGATGGCGCGGGCAGGGTCGGAGCCGGGGACGTGTCGGCGCCACGCGTCGATCCAGGTGGTGACGGCCGTGTGGCGGCCGGCGGCCGGCAGGAACATGCCGGCGCGCAGGCCGTCCAGGGCGGGGTGGCCGGTGTGGGCGTCGGCGAAGTCGAGGACGACCGCGGGGCCGCCGTCCGAGCGCCAGTTGCCGCTGTGGAAGTCGCCGTGCACCACGGTCTCGGGCAGGCCGCACGCGCGGAGGTCCGCGGCCAGGACGGGGAGGGCGTCGAGGAGGTGGCGGGCCTGGTCCTGTTCCTCGGAGGTGAGGCCGGCTCGGGCGATCACGCCGGCGAGACGATCGTGGAGGTCGTCCGGCGTGCGGCGGGGCAGTCCCGGGGGGCCGGTGACCGTCGCCTGGGCGGCGACGAAGCGGGTGACGGTCGTGCGGACGACGTCCGGCGGGGCGGTCCAGCAGTCCTCGCCCGGTACGTGGTCGAGCAGCACGCGGTGGGCGGCCGGGTCGGTGGCGATCACGGACGGCACGAGCGCCGGGCCGGTCTCGGCGAACGCGGCCATCACGCCGCCCTCGTCGGCGGCGAACCCCGGGGTGATCTTCAGCCAGACGGGGCCGCCCCGGGCGGGGACGCGGAACAGGGCCGCGAGGTTCCAGGTCTTCACCTGCCGGGCCGGGCCGACCTGCGGCCGGCCGGCGGCGCGGAGCGCGTCACCGGCCCACGCCAGGGCCTCCTGTACGCCGTGGGGCGTGGCCCACGCGGCGCGGCGCGCCTCGGGGGCGCGCAGGCCGGCCGCGACGTCCGGGCACAGCGGCCTGCCGGTGCGCGCTCGCCGGGGGTCGCCGAGGAACTCGGCGTGGTAGGTCACGTGGCCGCCGCGCGGGGCCGCGCCGCCTTCGACGCTCACCAGGCGCAGGATCACGACGGGCCCGCCCAGCACGGCTTCCAGGTGCCCGGTCACCGGGGCGACCTCCGCCCACCACGGGACCGCGACCGGGAAGGGGCCGACGACGCCGATGTCCTCGTCACCACAGGTGACCAGAGCGGTCACGGTTCTGTCCACGTCGCCCAGTGTGTGGGCCGCCCACCGGTTCCGCGAACGGTTTTCGGACGGCCGCGGGGGATCTCGTACTCGGGTGCGAGCGGCGCCGTGGCCATCGCCTGGCGGGTCAGGAGCGCAAAGGGAGGGTGAGGACGAAGCGGGCGCCCTGGGGGCTGTCCTGGAGGGTGAGGGTGCCGCCGTGGGCTTCGGCCAGGAGGCGGGCTATGGGGAGGCCCAGGCCCACGCCGCCGGCTTCTCGGCTGCGGGCGGTGTCCAGGCGGGTGAAGCGTTGGAAGACGATTTCCCGTTGGGGGGCGGCGATTCCGGGGCCGTCGTCGAGGACCTCCAGTTCCGCGGCGGGGGCGGCGGTGCGGCGGACGGTGATCGTGACGGTGGACGACGCGTGGCGTGCGGCGTTCTGGATGAGGTTGCCGACCAGCTGGGACAGGCGGGCAGGGTCTCCCAGCACCGTGACTCCCGGGGGGAGGTCGTGGACGACCTTCTTGGCCGGCGGGTGGGTCTTCAGCTCCCTGGAGACGAGGTCGGCGAGGTCGATCACCTGGCGTTCGCACGGGACGCCGGCGTCGAGGCGGGTGAGGGTGAGCAGGTCGGACGCGATGGCCTGGAGGCGGTCCACGCTCGGGAGCACGGCGTTGCACAACACGGAGGGGTCGGTGTCCTCCGGTGCCAGCAGGGCGGACTCCATCTGGGCCCGGATGGCGGTGATCGGCGTGCGCAGCTCGTGGGAGGCGTCCGCGCAGAAGCGCCGCTGTTGTTCCAGCACGTCCTCCAGCCGGTCGAGCGTCTGGTTGACGCTCAGGGCCAGCCGCTGGATCTCGTCGTGGGGCGCGGGCACGGGGACGCGGCGGGCGATGTCGGAGCTCTGGATGTGGTCGAGCTCGGACCTGATGGCGTCGACGGGCTTGAGCGAACGGGAGACGGTGTGCCGCGCCCCGTACGCCGCCGCGACCGTGAAGACGGCCGTCCCGGCGAGCAGGAGGAGCGTCATCCCGGGGTAGACGTAGAACGGCAGCGCCGGCGCCGCACTGTAGATCGTCCAGTCGCCGCCGCGGTACACCTGCTGCGCGACCACGACGTGGCACTCGCCACCGTCCAGGACGGCGTCGCAGACCAGGGCGCTGGCCACCCGCTCGGGCTTCTCGGGCGCGAAGTCGGCCATGATCGGCTTGCGTTGCAGGTCCGGGGTCGCGGCGACCACACGCCCGCGCGGATCGACCACCTGGACGGGACGGATGAGGTCGTGCGAGATGGGGGGCAGCGGGTTGACGAGTTCACCACGGTCCACGTAGTACGCGGTCAGCTCCCCCACCGCCGTCACCTCTTTGACGAGGTTCTGCGTCGCCAGCCGGTTCACCGCGAACATGAGGAGGACCGAGAAAACGACGCACAGCGAACCGACCGCCATGCCGGTGAACAGCGCAAGGCGACCTCGGAGCGAGCAGTTCTGGAGCCTCATGGCGAACCCGTCTCCTGGTGCGATACCCGGGGCAGCCGCAGGACGAAACGTGCCCCGCCTGTGGGGCTGTCCTCGACGACAAGGGTGCCGTGATGGGCGTGGGCGATGTCGCGGGCGATGGCGAGCCCCAGCCCTGAGCCGCTGCGGTCGAGCCGGCGGGCCTCGTCCAGCCGGGTGAAACGGTGGAACACCCGCTCCCGGTCGGCCGCGGGGATACCCCGGCCGTCGTCGCTGACCACGAGTTCCACGACGGTGCGCCGGGCGCGCACCTCGACGCGCACCAGGCGGATGGAGTGCCGCTGCGCGTTGTCCAGCAGGTTGGTGAGCAGCCGGGCCATGTGGGACGGCACGGCGCTGACGGTCGCGCCGCGGGTCACGTGGACCAGGACCGGGAGGGGGTCCGCCCGTTCGGAGACCACGGTCTCGGCGAGCGTCGCGAGGTCGAACCGCTGCCGTACGGGGGTGCCGGACTGCACCCTGGCCAGGCACAGCATGTCCTCGATGATCATCTGAAGCCGCCTCACCTGGGCCAGCAGCGGGCCGGCCACCTCGACCGGCCCGTGCCGGCCGGGCTCCAGCTGCGCCGCCTCCACCTGGGTGCGCAGCCCCGCGATGGGATTGCGCAGCTCGTGGGAGACGTCGGAGACGAACCGCCGCCGGCGGCGCGCGATCTCCTCGATCCGCCGCTTGTCGTCGTTGAGGCGTCCGAGAAGGTTGTTGATCGACTGGCACACACCGGCGATCTCCCGCGCGTTCCGCGGCGTGGAGACCCGGGCGGGCAGGTCGGTGAAGTCGATACCGCGGAGCTCGGCGCACACGGTCTCCACGGGCCGCAGCAGCCGGCCGGTCATCCGCCAGGCGCCCCAGGCCACCAGGACGATCAGCTCGGCCATCTCGATCGTCAGGACCAGGTGGAGGGAGCCGCGCCACGCGATCTTCCGGAACGGTTCCCGTGTGCCGGCCGCGACCAGGCCCGCGGCGGCGGCGAGGACGGTGAGGGCGGCGCTCGCCAAGGCCAGCAGGACGATCTGTGCCCGGGCAGAACGCGGCCGGCCCCATGCCGGTGTCCCTGGCGGCCTCGACGCCCGGCCCGCGAATCGGGCTGCCGGCAGGCAGGTGAATGCCCTGGCGATGATCGTCCACATGAGCACGGTGATCGGGGGCCACAGAAGGATCAGCCAGTCGCTGGGCAGGTCCATCGTCGTCATCCTTTTCGAAACAGGAGATTCGAGGGATGTCATGGGCCGGAGAGGGTTGCTGTCGCCTCGGACGGGTGCCGCCGGCCGTCCGCAGCGGGGGGGAATGTCCTCTCGTGTCACCTCGACGAAAGAGATGTCTGAACGGTATGGCACCGGGGCGGCGGGCCGTATCGCATATCCGTGCGACATCATCAGCCGCCCTGACATGATGATCATGACCTGACCTGCGTGGACGTGTTGCGATGCCGTTGGCTCCGGGTATTTGCGGCATATGGGAGACCTGTCGCACCGTGCCCAGGGAACGGGGCCCGGCTCCCGTGACGCGTCATGGCCGGGCTGGCGGGGCCGCGCCGGGGAGTGGAAGCTGGTGGACGACCTGCTCCGGGCGGCCGGAGCCGGCCGGGGCGCGGTACTCCTCATCGAGGGCAGGCCGGGCGTGGGGAAGAGCCGCATGCTGGACGTGGCCGCCGCCGCGGCGGCGCGGGCGGGCATCGAGGTCGCCCGCGGCGTGGCGGACGAGCTGACCGAGCTGATCCCGCTGGCCCCGCTGACGTCGGCGCTCGGGGAGCACTGCCGCACGTTCCGCACCGGTGACCCCCTGGGCGCCTTCCCGGTCGATCAGCGGATGCTGATGCTGGAGCGCCTGGAGGAGCCGCTGGAGCAGCGGGTGGCCAAGGCACCGGTGTTGCTCACGCTGGACGATCTGCACTGGGCCGACCCGATGACCCTGATGGCCCTGCGGTCGATGACGCGGGACCTCGCGTCCTACCCGCTCATCTGGATGCTGACCCGGACCACGGACCACGGTGACGCCTCCCGCCTCGACCGCCTGTTCGACGGGCTGGAACGCGCCGGCGCGGCGCGGATCCGGCTGGAGAGGCTGGACGAGCGGGCGGTGGCGCACGTGGTGGCCGACGTGCTCGGGGCGGTGCCCGAGCCGGACGTGCTGGACCTCGCGGAACTCGCGGACGGCAATCCGTTCCTGCTCGTCGATCTCCTCGAACGGCTCCGCGGCGAGGGCGTGCTGGAGGTCGCCGGCGGCCACGCGCGGACGGTGCCGGCGCGACTGCCGCAGGCCTACGCGGTGACGTGGGAGCGCCTGGAGAGGCTGTCCGCGCCGGCCCAGCACATGCTGCGGGCCGCCGGGGTCCTCGGCCGCTCGTTCTCGGTGCGGGACCTGGCCGAGTTGCTCGGCGAATCGACCGGTGGCCTGCTGCCCCTGCTGGAGGAAGCGATGACGGCGGGTGTCATCAGGTCCGCGGGGCACGAGCTGACCTTCCGGCACGACCTGCTGTGGCAGGCGGTGGTGGGGGCCCTCCCCGCCGCCGTGTTGCGGGCCCTGCACCAGGAGGCGGGCGAGATGCTGCTCAGACGCGGCGGATCGGCCGTCGCCGCCGCCACGCACCTGCTGCACAGCGCCGGCCGCGGTGAGACGTCCGCGCTGCGCGGGCTGGACCAGGCCGCGCGGGAGGTGCTGCGGTTCTCCCCCCAGACGGCCGCCGATCTCGCCCGGCGTGCGCTCGAGCTGAGCGACACCGCCGACGCCGACTGGCCTGGCCGTGCCGCGACGGCGGTCGACGCCCTGACGGCCATCGGGCGGCTGTCCGAGGCGGCCGCCCTCGCCCGCGCCGCGCTCGGCCGGGCGTCACCCGCGCAGGAGTCCCGCCTGCGATGCGCGCTGGCGTACATCCTGCTGCTCAGCGGCCGGCCCGCGGACGCGGTGTCCGAGGCGGAGGGCCTGGTCGCCCGCAGGGACGTCTCCGAGGCCCTGCGCGGCGTCGCGGAATGGACGGTGTTCTGGGGTCTCATCGTGCTGAACCGGCTCGACGAGGGACGGCGGCGCGCGGAGGCGGTGCTCGCCGACCGTGAACGGCACACCGACACCGCCGCCGTCGGGGCGCTCCTGCTGCTCGCCCGGCAGGCCATGGTGGACGGGCGGACCACCGACTCGTTCGATCACCTGCACGAAGCCCTGCGGATCGCGAACACCGGCACCGCGGAAGCCGTGCAGGGCCCGTACGTGCGCCTCATGATCAGCCTCAACTGCCGTGCCATGCGCCAGTTCGAGGCGGCCGACGTGGCCGTCCGCACCGCCGAGGAGGAGATCGAGGCACTCGGCCTGACCGTGCTGGCACCGCAGCCCGCGCTGTTCCGCTCCTGCCTGAGGCTGGCCACCGGCCGGCTCGACGACGCCCTGGCCGAGGCCCAGGCCGGCATGACGATCGCCGAGGAGCTCGGCACTCCCGGGTTCGTCCGGGCCGGGTGGTCCATGCTCGCCCTCATCGCCGTGCGGCGCGGCGACATCGACGCCGCGGCGCGGCACCTGGAGAAGTACCTGTCGCAGCGCGACGCGCCCGCCATGTTGTTCGGATCGGTGTGGGAACGGTGGGTGGAGGCGGTGGTGGCCCAGGCGCGAGGTGATCTGGGCCGGGCCGTGGAGGTGCTCACCCCGACCTACCTGGACGCGGAGAACCTGCACTGGGCGCTGATCACGGGGCCGTTCACCGCCGCGTGCCTGACCCGGCTGGCCCTGGCGACGGCGCACCGCCCGTACGCGCGAGCCGTCGCCGGCATGGCCGAGCGTCTCGCCGGCGACAACCCCGACTTCCCCGACTTCGCCGCCGCGGCCGCCCACGCCCGCGGGATCCTCGACAAGGACACCGCCGCCCTCGCCCGCGCCGCCGAAGGCCATCCCCAGCCGTGGGAACGCGCCTCGGCCGCCGAGGACCTCGGGGCCCTGCTGTCCGCCGCCCCCGCCACCCGGGACCAGGCCGTCGAGAGCCTGGACCGGGCCCTCGACGGCTACCGCGGCGTCGGCGCCCTCCGGGACGCGGCGCGCGTGCGCGCGAGACTGCGCGTCCTCGGTGTCCGGCGCCGCCACTGGGCCCAGCCGCACCGGCCGCCGTACGGATGGGACAGCCTGACCGACACCGAACGCGCCGTGGCCGGCCTGATCGCCCGCGGCATGACCAACCGCCAGGCCGCCGCCCGCATGTTCCTGTCCCCCCACACGGTCTCCACCCACCTGCGCCGCATGTTCGCCAAACTGGGCATCGCGTCCCGCGTCGAACTGGCCCGTGTCGTCACCGAGCACTGCCCGTCCTTGCTCCAGGACCCGTGACCGTCCAGGCGGTGCACGAGGCCGGAGCCGGCTTAAAGAGACTTTGGAGAGCTTTGCCGGAAACTCGCAGGCATGGCTTTCTCCACGCGCACCTCGGTGATCCTGCTGTCCGCCCGGCCCGCCACCGTCTGAGGACGCGGTCCCCGTTGACCGGCGGCGGCCTCCGCGGGGGCGGCCGCCGCCGGCCGGTCGTTCGCGCGCCGCCGGAAAACACCGCTTCACACCCCGGGGAGTGTCCCGGGTCCTTCGTGCCGCGCGCGGAACGGCCGCGCGCAATAGGTTCTGGGGAGGGGGTCCCGCCGAGCCTTACAGGGAGAACCAGATGGAGTTGCGGCTCCTGGGTCCGGTCGAGGTGTGGAGCGGCGGGCGGCAGGTGCCGCTCGGGGGCGGTAAGCCGCGGGCCCTGCTCGCCGCGCTGCTGCTCGACGCGGGACGGGTGGTCACCGTCGAGCGGCTGATGGAGGCGATCTGGCAGGACGATCCGCCGCCGACCGCGCGGGGGGTGCTGCAGACGTATGTCGCCTCGCTGCGCCGGGCGTTCGCCACGGCGGGGCTGGCGGGGGTCATCGTCTCGCACCGGGTGGGGTACGCCGCGGAGATCCCTCCGGACGCCCTCGACAAGACCGTGTTCGAGCGGCTGGTGGACGCCGGGCGGCGGTCGGCGCGTGCCGGGGACCACGGGGAGGCGGCGCGGTCGTTCCGGGCGGCGCTGGCGTTGTGGCGGGGGCCGGCTCTCGGGGGCATCGACGACACCTGCCTGCGGGCGGACGTGGCCCGGCTGGAGGAGCTGCGGCTGACGGTGATCGAGGAGCGCGTCGCGGCGGACCTCGCGGCGGGGCTGGACGAGGGGCTGGTGGACGAGCTCACCGAGCTGGTCGTGGTGCACCCGGCGCGCGAGCGGCTGCGGCGCGACCTCATGGTGGCGCTCTACCGGGCGGGCCGCCAGGCGGACGCGCTCGCGGTGTACCAGCAGAGCAGGCGGGTGCTGATCGAGGAACTGGGCATCGAGCCGGGGCCGGAGCTGCGGGCGGCGCACGAGGCCGTGCTGCGGTCCGATCCGGCTCTGCTCGGCACGTCGACGGCTCCCCCGCCCCGGCAACTGCCGTCCCCGCCGCCCGACTTCACCGCGCGCGACGACGAGATCGCGGAGTTACGCGCCCGGCTCACCCGGACGGACGCCATGCCGGTCTGTGTGATCTTCGGGCCGGGCGGCGTCGGCAAGTCGTCCCTGGCGCTGCGCGCCGCGCACGAGCTCGCGCACTTCTACCCCGACGGGCAGTTGCACGTCGAGCTGCGCGGCACCTCGGAGGTGCCCGCCACCCCGCTGGAGGTCCTCGGCCGGCTGCTGCGTGAGCTTGAGCCCGGCATGTCGCCGCCCGCCACACTGGAGGAGTGCGCCGCCCGGTACCGCACCCTGCTGGCCGACCGGCGCAAGCTGGTCGTGCTCGACGACGCCGCCACCGAGCGGCAGGTCCGCCCCCTGCTGCCCGGCGCACGCGGCTGCGGCGTGATCGTCACCTCACGCAACCGGCTGGCGGGCCTCGCGGGTGCCGCGGTGCTCGACCTCGGCCTGCTGCCCGACCCGGCGGCCCTGCTGCTGCTCGCGCAGGTCGCCGGTCCCGAGCGGATCGCCGCCGATCCGGTGGCGGCGGGCCGGATCGTCCGGCAGTGCGGCGGCCTGCCGCTCGCGCTGCGCATCGCCGGCGCTCGGCTGGCGTCCCGCCGCCAGTGGTCGGTGACGCGGCTGGCCGACCGGCTGGCCGACGAGCAGCGCCGGCTGGACGAGCTGGCCGTCGGGGACCAGGAGGTGCGGGCCGGCATCGCCCTCAGCTACGACCTGCTGCCGCCCGAGGCGAGGACCGCGCTGCGCCGCCTCGGGCTGCTCGGCCTGCCGTACTTCCCGGTGTGGGTGGCGGCGGCGGCCATGGAGACCGGCCTGGACGAGGCCGAGCGGGTGCTCGACCACCTCGTGGACACCTCCCTGGCGGGCGTCGTGGACACCGACGCCGCCGGCCGCACCCGGTACCGGCTGCACGACCTGATCCGGCTGTTCGCCCGGGAACGCGCGCTCGCCGAGGAGCCGGAGGCCGGGCGTGAGGCGATGGTGCGCCGGGTGCTCGGCGGGTGGTTGTGGCTGGTCGAGCGGCTCAGCGAGGCCGTGCCCACCGGGGCGATCCCGATGCGCGCCACACCGGGCCTCGCGCGGCCGGTGGACGCCGAGGTGCTGCGCATGGCGCTCGCCGACCCGCACGGCTGGTTCCGCGGCGAGGAGGAGGCGCTGATCGTCGCGGTGGAGCTGGCGGCGGCGATGGACCTCGACGACATCGCCGTGGAGCTGGCCGCCGCGTTGTCGTCGGTGGCGTTCGAGGGCAGCCAGTACGTCTTCGACAACCCGTTCGCGGCCTGGCACCGCACCCACGAGGCGGCGCTGGCCGTGGCGCGGCGCAACGACAACGCCCTCGGCGAGGCGACCCTGCTGGCCGGGCTCGGCCACCTGTACTACGAGCGCGACCACTTCGCCGAGTCACGCGAGTACCTCAGCCAGGCGTTGTCTCTGTTCCGCTCCGCGCGGGACACCCGGGGCGAGGCCGCCACGCTGGCCGCGCTCGGCGCCGCGTGCCGCGAGCAGGGGTACCTGCCCGAGGCGCTGCACTTCCTCGGCCGCGCGGGCCGGCAGTGCGCCGGGCTCGCCGACCCGTCCGCGCTGGCGCACGTCAAGCGGCTCGCGGGCAGTGTGCACCTGGAACGCGGGGACTACGCGGCGACGTGGGCCGACCTCACCGACGCGCTCGCCCTGTACGAGAGGGAGAAGAACCGCCGCGGCGTGGGGCTGACGCTGCGCACCATGTCCATGTACCACCGCGCGCGGGGCGAGCTGGCGCGGTCGCGGGAGCTGTGCGAGCAGGCGCTCGCGATGTTCCGCGACCTCGGCGACCGGCTGATGGAGGCGTACTGCATGCGCTCGCTGGCCAAGACCCAGATGCGGCTCGGCCGGTACGACGCGGCCCGCCGGGACCTGACGGAGGCGCTCGCCGTGACCCGCACCCTGAACGACCGCTGGGGCGAGGCGTGCACGCTGCGCACGGTCGGCGAGCTGGACCTCGCCGAGGGGCGGCTGTACCAGGCCAAGGAGCGCCTCACCGAGTCGCTGGCGCTGTGGGAGACGCTGCGCGCCACGCTGTTCCGGGCGCGCACCCTGCGTGACCTCGCCGAGGTGCATGTGGCGCTCGGCGACGACGACACCGCCAAGACGATCACGGCGGAGGCGCTGGAGATCTTCCGGCTGCACGAGGCGCGGGAGTTCCGCGAGCTCGGCGGCTGAGCCCCGCGATTACAGCGTCCTTGGAGCGCGGCGCTGCATCATGGCGGACGGCGTCTCACCGGGAGCGTCCTTGGAATGTCACGGAGGCCCCATGTCGGAGATCGTGCTCCTGTCGGACCCGCGGATCCACGCGGTGACGGTGAAGGAGTGCGGCGAGCCCTTGGTGGATCTGCGCACCCTGGACGTCCTCCGGGTCGACGAGCGGCTCGCCGACGCCGAGGGCCTGTTCGCGCACGTACGGCTCAGCGTGGCCGACCGCCTGGTCGCCGCGCAGACCCGGCTGCCCCGCGAGCTGCGCCTGCTGGTCGTCGAGGGCTTCCGCCCGGCGTCGCTGCAGCGCCGCTACTTCGCCGAGTCCATGGCGGCGCACCGGGCCGAGAACCCCGGCTGGGACGAGCGGCGGGCGTACCTGGAGGCCAGCCGGTACGTGTCGCCGCCCGAGGTGGCCCCGCACGTGTCCGGCGGCGCGGTGGACCTGACCGTGTGCACCGTCTCCGGTGCCGAGCTGCCGATGGGCACGCAGGTCAACGCCACCCCGCCGGAGAGCGACGAGGCGTGCTACACCGCCTGTCCCGATGTCTCCCCCGAGGCGCGCCGCAACCGCGAGCTGCTCGGCGGCGTGCTGACGGCCGTCGGTTTCGTCAACTACCCCACCGAGTGGTGGCACTGGTCCTACGGCGACCGCTACTGGGCCTTCACCACCGGCGCCCGCTTCGCCCGGTACGGCATGAGCGGCGGCCCCGGGGAGGCGGACGCCTAGCCCCATTTTCCGCACATCGCCCTCGACGACCTGGACGGCTCACTCACCGTGCCGAATAACACAGAACACCTGACCAGGGACATTCGGGCTCGTGCGGAAAACAGGCCTAGCGCGGCCGGGCCCGGTAGAGGTCGCGCAGCAGGGCGATCTCCGCGCCGTGGTGGAGAAGCTCCTGGTTCACCCACCAGACGATCTCGATGAACGGTTCCTCGGGATCGCTGCCGTGGGGATAGGTGCAGTGCCCCACCGTGTCGAGCACCGCGTCACCGGCGGCCAGGAGGGCCGACCGCCAGGCCGCGGCCCCCGCGTCGAAGGCCGCGACCGCCGCGGCGGCGTTCCCGGCGACCGCGTAGTCGTCCCTGGTGAGGCTGTGGGTGCCGCCGGAGTGGTCGGCGCGCAGGGTGAGCATCTCGCTGAGGTGGCTGAGCCGCCACGCGATGGTGGTGAACGGCGCCGGTACCGGGTGCGGGTACGGCGCCGCGTCCCTCCCCCACTCCCCCGGCCCGGTCAGCATGGTGGCGCGCTCCCCCGGCCCGTCCGGCCGGCGGCGCACCGACCAGCAGCCCGGCACCGGCTCCCAGAGGTACTCCTCGTCGGTCATGGGGACCACGGCGACCTCCGTGCCGTCGCCGCTGTCCATGGCGGGACCCGCCAGGCGTCCGGCGAGCCGCTCGCGTGCGAAGTCGAACTGGGCCAGCAGGGGGACGAGGCGGGGTGGCGTCGCCATGGGGCACTCCTCGGGACGGGCGGTGGATCACAGGGAAGCGAACGTCCGGTGAACGCTCGGGTCAGGACGCGAACCCAGCGTCGTGCACAAGCGTCTCCTCAAGCGACCTATTTCTGAGGGGACGGTCATGCTCGGTGGAAAGGCAGCGCGGCGCGGTCTGGCGGTGACCATGGTGACCGTGGTGGCGGCGGTGGGAGTGACGGGGACCGCCGAGGCCGCCGCGCCCCGCAAGCCCGCCAAGGCGGGTGACGTCAACGGGGACGGGCGGGTGGACGTCATCGCGGGTGTCCACCTGCTGAAGGTCAAGGGGAAGAGCGACGCCGGAGGGGTGGCCGTCTACCTCGGCGGAGCGGGGAAGGTGTCGGGGACGGCGCGGACCGTCACGCTCGGGAAGCCTGTGAGCAGGGAGAACCTCGGGCGGGTGCTCGTCACGGGGGACTTCGACAAGGACGGGTACGCCGACGTGCTGGCGTCGGCGCGCAAGAAGCTCGTGGTGTTCCGCGGGTCGCGCACCGGGCTGCGGGCGGCGGGCGCCAAGGTGATGACGTGGCCGGTGACCGGGCCCGCGATGGCGGCCGGGGACTTCGACGGCGACGGGTACTGGGACGCGGCCGTCGCGGGCTCCCGGCAGGTCGTGGTGCTGCGCGGCGGGAGATCCGGGCTGAAGGTGAGCGCGCGTCTCGCCAACGGGGCGCCGCGGTTCGGGGCCGAGCTCGCCGCCGGGGACGTGGACGGGGACGGGCGGGCCGACCTCGTGGTCACCGAGAACCGCGCGGACACGTCCGACACCGTGCGCGAGCAGCAGATCACCGTGGTGCCGGGGTCCCGGGCGGGGTTGTCGATGGATCACTCGTGGTCGATCACCCCCATCGAGCGGGCCGCCCGTGACCTCGCCCTGGGCGACGTCAACGGCGACCGCAAGGCGGACCTCGTCCGCGTCACCTCGGCGGACGCCGGCGAACCGGACTTCCGGGTGGTCGTCCAGCTCAGCCGGGGCGGCGCCTTCGGGCCGGCGCGCACGCTGCGGTACGACGCCTACCCCGCCAACGTCGCCCTCGGGGACGTCACCGGCGACGGCAGGGCCGACCTGGCCGTGCACCTGGCGGGCGACGGCGACCACGACAGGGCCGTCCTGCACGCCGGCACCGCCACCGGGGTCGGCACCCGCCCCATCAGGGAGTACGCGCACGCCACCTACGAGACCCGGTACGGCACGTCGCTGCGGCTGGCGAACGTGCGGGGCGACTCCCGCGCCGAGGTCGTCGCGGGCCTGCCCGGCGTGTACGGGGCCGGCGAGCTGGAGGTGCTGCCGAACGGGCAGCGGGCCGGGGCGCAGCGGTTGAAGGTCAAGGGCCAGAGCGGCCTCGGGTTCAGCCAGCCCTCCTGACACGCGGACGCATGAGAACGCCCCCGCCGCGAGGGCGGGGGCGTCGTGGCGGGGTCAGAGGTCGTCGACCGCCACCACGTCGTACGGGGTCTCCGGGGTCGGGGGGGTGGTGAAGCGGCCGTTCGGGAGGTAGAGGCGGTCGCGGAACGCGGCCACGGTGGTGGGGACGTCGAAGCGGGGGTCGGTCAGCTTGCGGGCGACCGTGCCCGTGGTGGCGTCGTGGTCCAGGCGCAGGGACGTCAGGGTGTTGAGGAAGTTCTGCACCACATGGAGGACGCGGCCTTCGAGGAGCAGTCCGTCACCGTTGGTCAGGAGCTCGGCGCCGAGGTCGACGGCGGTCGCGACGCCGGTCGCGGGGTCGACCCGGAACAGCTTGCCGGTGTTGGACTGCACGACCAGCAGGGCCTCGCCGTCGGGGGTCTCGGCGATGCCGTTGGCGTTGATGCCGGTCGTGTACACGATGTCGCCGGTGAGCGGGATGGTGACCGCCGCGGCGGGCAGCGCGCCGTGCCGGCCGAACGCCAGCTTGTACAGCACCGGGTTGGTCGAGTCGGTGAAGTAGGCCGCGTCCTTGGTCAGCACGACGTCGTTGACGAACGCGGCGCCGGTGGCGAGCCGGTAGCTCTTGAGCACGGCGCCGGTACGGCCGTCGATGACGCGGGCGTCCCCGCCGGTGCCGCCGGCGACGAACAGCCGCCCCCTCGTGTCGATCTTGATCCCGAGCGAGGGTGTGCCCGGCCCCTGGGTGATGACCGCACCCTGACCGGTGCGCAGGTCGGCGCGGTAGATGGATCCGGTCGCCCGGGACCCGAAGTAGGCGATGGGGCCGGGGCCGATGGCGATGCCTTCCGGCGCCCATCCGTCCGGCAGGGGGAACTGGGCGGGGAAGGGCTTGCTCACGGAGGTGGAGGCCGGGGCCGAGGGCCCGGCGTCGGCCGCCGCGGCGACCGGGGCTGCGGCCGTCACGGCCAGGAGACCTGCTAGGAGGACTGCCACCTTCATTGGAGATCATCCCATCTGTAACAGGTGTGGTGATTATCCGAATTGCCCGCTGGGGCGGAAGATCTAACGATCAATACCTGACCGTCGTGCCCGGACCCGGGACCCGGACCCGCGCAGGCCACCCGCGCCGGGACGCGCGGGCGGCCACCGCCTGGGTCAGCGGGCGTCGAGGATCGGGATGAGCTGCTCCTCCTCGTACGCCAGGTGGGCCTCCACTTCGGCGATGAGGCGGTCCACTTCGGTGAGCAGCGTGGGCGCCTCGGTGCCGGTGACGGTCTTCTGGAGCTCGTCGAGGAGGACGGCGATCCTCTCGTGCTCCTCGTGGAGCCGGGCAAGGGTGGAGGTCAAGTCGGGATATTGCTGGGCAAGGCTGGCGAACATCCCCATGTCCTCGCCGGTGTGGTGGTAGCGCAGTCCCCGGCAGAAGGTCAGGCAGTTCACCCGGAGCTGGGCGCCGAGGCCGGGGCCGGACGCGGCGACCTCCGCGCGGATCAGGGTGAGCTCGCGGCGGAACACGTCGTGGATGAGCTTGAGCGCCGCGCCCCACGACGACGCCGCCGGAGGGCCGGGGACGCTCTGGCGCAGTGCGACGACGGGCAGGACCCGGGACGTCTTCGCCTGGTAGCCGGCCCAGCCCGGGTCCGCCTCCACGGCGCGGGCGAAGACCTCGTCGCGTTCCTCGCCGGTGAGCACGGTGGCGTGGGCCTCGTAGGTGAACAGCCCGGTCTCCACGGTGACGACCGGGTCGGCCACGAGGTTGTGGTACCAGGCCGGGTGCCGCGGGGCGCCGCCCGCCGAGGCGATGACGAGGATGCGGTCGCCGCCGTCGTGCAGGTAGCCGAGAGGTGTCGTGTGCCGGGCGCCTGAGCGTGCGCCGGTGGTGGTGAGCAGGATGAGGCGGGCACCTTCGAAGGGGCCGCCGACCCGTCCCGCGTTGGCGCGGAACTCGTCGATCACCTGCCGGTTGAGATCGATCGGCATTCGGTTCTTTCTTCTCCAGGTCGGAAGTCATGCATGGGTCAGGGGGCGAGAAGGAGAAGAAAGAGAGGCGGGGCGCGGGCCCGCCGGCGGCTCACGCGCCGGCCGGGTACCCCACTCGCTCGTGGCCCATGGCCGACCCGGCAGTCACGGAACCCACCCTAACCGGGCGAAGGCCCCGAAGCCAAGATCAGGGCAGCCGGCGCGCGACCCGCAGCTCGGCCATGTAGCGCTTGGTGACGTGGCCGTCGTGGCGTCCGTCGATGAGGGACGCCACGCAGCCGAGCAGCCCGGCCAGCGCGTCCGGCGGCAGGTCGCGGTGGTTGGAGTAGGTGCTGAGCACGTCCACGTACCGCGCGGTCGTGTACGGCACGTCCCACTCGTGGCGGCGGAAGACCGGCGGGCCGAACCGGGGGGACTCCTCGATCTCGGCGCCGTCCACCGGGATGGCGGCCGCGGGGGACAGCCGCAGGCCCGGCGGGGTGGCCGGGTCGAACCGCTCGTAGCAGTCCTGCACCGCGACGAAGAAGTCCACGGTGCCGCCGAGGACGTGGTGGGTGGTGACGGTGGCGAGCGTGCCGCCGGGACGCAGGGCCGCGGCGGACTTGACGACGCGGACGGCCGGGTCGATCCAGTGGAACGCGGTCGCGCAGAAGACCAGGTCGAACGGCCGCGCGGGCAGCGGCCAGTCCTCGAACGCCGCGGTCACCACCTCGACCAGCGGGAACCTGGCCAGGTTGCGGCGCGCCACCCTGGCCATCTCGGTGCCGAGCTCCACCGCGACGATCTCACAGCCCATCTCGGCCAGCGGCAGCGTGGCCTGCCCGGTGCCGCAGCCGATCTCCAGCACGCGGCACCCCGGGCGGACCCCGGCCAGCTCGGCGAGGTCCTGGAACAGGGCGGCGGGGTAGGCCGGGCGGGCCTGGTCGTACAGCTCGGCGTCCTCGTCGAAGATCTGCCGCAGTCTCCCGCGGTCGCTCTCGGCCATGATCGCAGAGTACCCGAGGGCAGGAGGGCGAGGGGGCGGCGACCACCCATAAACGGAATTATCATTTTTCCAGGTAGGTTTATGGGATTTACCGCTGCGAACACCGTTCCACGCTTTCTAGGCCGATATCCCGCACAATCACCAAATAGCGCGTTAAACGGGTCATGCTGGTCGGGTGGTGACTCAACAGAAAGTGCCCTCGGACCTGCGGGGCGAGCCGCCGGCGTCGCCGCTGCTGGAGCGGATCAGGGCGGGCATCATCGGGGACGACATGATTCTCCACGGGCCGTACGGGGCACGCCGGATCGTCTACGCCGACTACACGGCGTCGGGACGGTCCCTGGACTTCATCGAGGACTTCATCCGCGACCGGGTGCTCCCCGGGTACGCCAACACCCACACCGAGAGCTCCGGCACGGGGCTGCAGACGGGGCGATTACGCGAGGAGGCCAGGAAGGCCGTCCACGACGCCGTGGGGGGCGGCCCGGACGATCTGGTGATCTTCTGCGGGTCCGGGGCGACCGCGGCCGTCAACAAGCTCGTCGGCCTCCTCGAACTGCGCGTCCCCGACGGGCTCGCGCGGCGGTACGGCCTGCTGGAACGCATCCCGGCGCACGAGCGGCCCGTGGTGTTCGTCGGGCCGTACGAGCACCACTCCAACGAGCTGCCGTGGCGGGAGAGCATCGCCGACACCGTCGTCGTCGGCGAGGACCGGCACGGGCAGATCGACCTGTCCGCGCTGCGGGCCGGGCTGGAGCGGCACGCGGGGCGTCCGCTCATCGGGAGCTTCTCCGCGGCGTCCAACGTGACCGGCATCCTGTCCGACACCGACGCGGTGTCCGCGCTGCTGCACGAGCACGGGGCGCTCGCGTTCTGGGACTACGCGGCGGCGGGGCCGTACGTGCCGATCCGGATGGGGCCGAGCGCGCCCGGGCGGCGCGACCACAAGGACGCGATCTTCCTGTCCCCGCACAAGTTCATCGGCGGGCCGCAGACCCCCGGGGTGCTGGTGGTACGGCGCGAGCTGGCACGGGGCGGCGTGCCGACCGCGCCCGGCGGCGGCACCGTGCTGTTCGTGGACCCGGCCGGGCACCGCTACCTGGACGACCCGGTGGCCCGTGAGGAGGGCGGCACCCCGGCCATCGTCGAGTCGATCAGGGCGGGACTGGTGTTCGGGCTGAAGCAGGCCGTGGGCACCGACGTCATCCAGGCGAGGGAGGAGCGGCTGTGGCGCCGCGCCCGCGAGCGGTGGGGGCGCAACCCGGCCATCGACATCCTCGGCGACCAGGACGCCCGGCGCCTGCCCATCGTGTCGCTGCGCGTCAGGTGCGGCGAGTTGTTCCTGCACCACAACTACGTCGTGGCGGTGCTGAACGATCTGCTCGGCGTGCAGGCCCGGGGCGGCTGCTCGTGCGCCGGGCCGTACGGCCACCGGCTGCTCGGCATCGACGACGCCAAGTCCCTGGAGTTCCGCACGGAGATCGCGCACGGCTGCGAGGGCATCAAGCCCGGATGGGTGCGGGTGAACTTCAACTACTTCATCTCCGACACCGTGTGCGACTACCTCATCGACGCCGTCGACCTGGTCGCCACGGCCGGCCACCGCCTCCTGCCGGACTACCGCTTCACCCCCGCCACCGGTCTGTGGCGCCACAGGGACGCACCCGTCGCACCGCCGACGAGCCTCGCCGACCTGCGGTACGGCTCCGCCGGCCCGCCGCGGACCCGCGCCGGCGAGCACACGCTGCCGGCGCAGCTGGACCAGGCCCGCGCGGTGCTGCGTACCCGCCCCGACGACATCGACCTGCGGCCGCCGGAACTGCCGGCCGGTTTCGAGCGTCTGCGCTGGTTCCCGTTGCCGGCCGCGTGCCTGGCGTGACCTGACCGGCCATCGCCGGTGACCGCCGGCGTCGTCTCGCCGTCCACCCGCGGCCGTGCGCCGACGGGCAATGGCCGTGCGCGTACGGTCAAGGACCGGCCTTCGGATCACCATACGAATTGGGTGCGCCACCACAGCAATCCGGCCTCATCAGTGTCCGTGAAGCGGCACCGGGCCGTTGTCCCATGGGAGGAGCACCTTTGTCACCACATCTCAGACGCCTCGTGTCCGTGCTGGCCGCCACGGGAGCCGCCGTGCTGCTCGCGGCGAGTCCCGCCACGGCGTTCGCGCCGCCGTACGACCCCGTGCCCGTGACTCCTTACGCTCAGCCGGCGGACGCGGACGTTCCCAAGCGGGGCTGCGCGACGACGCTGTCGGATCCGAAGGACGCGACCGGGAGCATCCCGGCGATCCAGGTGATCTACGCCTGGCACGACGGAGGCGGAGACAACTACGCCACCCACGTGGAGAACATCGCCAAGATCGTGGACCGGATGGACTGGGCGCTGGACGAGTCGACCAACTACGACCAGCACTTCAACTTCAGCTGCCGCACCGGCCACGACACCAGCACGTACTCGGGCTACGCGCAGGCACTCGTGGTGCCTGAGAAGATCGAGAACGGCGTGATCGGCGGGAAGACGCTGATAGAGGTCGTCACGGCGGACCTCGCGGCGGCGGGATACGACGTGCCGAACCGCAGGTACCTCGTGTTCGAGGACTTCAACGGGAGCGCGGAGGCGAAGTACGACGCCGCCCAGGGCGGCATCGGTGTGGCGGTCTCCGGCGGGTGGGGCGGCAACATGTTGCACGAGTTGCTGCACCTCGGCCACCCGTCCTACGTCGACCACTCCAAGGTCACCGAGACGCCGGACGTGCTCAGCTATCCGGACGCGATGTCCAACCCGTTCTACGACTGGCTGCTCGACCACAACTTCAACTCCTACTACGACCCGAGCGAGACCACCGCGACCTTCTACACCGGCAACTACCCCGACACACGTAAGGTCAATGTGGCCACGTGGCCGTTCTTGACGACGCCGGTCTGCTGTGATGTCGGTTACAGCAATGATCTGCTGACGGCGCAGGAGCGCACGGTCGAAGCCGACGCGCCGTACGCCACCCCGACCGGCTTCAGCGTGTCAGGCGGGGGCTGGATGCAGGTCACCCCACCCGGGCCGGACTCCGCCACCTCGGCCCGGTACTACGACGGACGGCGTTCGCTCACCATGAACGTCCAGTCGCACGCCAACGGCTTTGTGTCGGTGACGCGTAAGCCGGCGGTCACGGCGGGACAGCGGTACAAGTTCTCCGCCTGGATGACGACCTCGACATCCGGCAACGTACGGCTGCGGCTGTCGTGGTACAACTCCTCCAACACCCTGCTGTCCACCAGCGACAGCTCGCTCTACGGCCTCACGTCGAGCTGGTCGGAGTACTCGGTCTCGGCCATCGCACCGGCCAACGCCGCCTCCGTGCAACTCTCGGTGATGAGCCCCTCCGGCCAGACCTTCGCCTACCAACTCGACGCACTCCAGCTCAACCACTGCAACAACGGCAAGACAACCGACGGCTGCCGCCTCAACGGCTGACCTGACCCCACCCCGCCGCCCCCCCCGGCACCGCCGGGGCGGCGGCGGGGGTGGGCGCCAACGGCGACGCGATCACCAGATGTTGCACACGCGGAAGTCGTACTTGGAGCCGAACCCGGTGGAGGTGAAGTGCTGATATTCGGCGCTGCCCGGGACCGCCCACACCCAGGTGCCCTCGCCGTTCATCAGCGCGTGCAGTTCCCGGGTGCCGGGCACCGGGTTCTGGAAGCAGGCGAAGGCGGGGCCCTCCAGGACGAAACCCGCGTGGTTCCCCGAGCCCTGCGAGAAGTAGTAACTGCCCGGCTCGCGGCACTTGTCGGCTATCTGGCAGCGGAACTGATAGATGGGCACGACACCCGGCACGCTGCCCACCTGGTCGGCCCGGTACACCTGCCCGAGCGTGCTCTGCGAGCTCCAGCCGGCCGGCCCGGCGCCTCCCGCGGAGATGAAGTTCGCGCGGTTCGGCGCGGGCGACTTGTAGCGCAGCAACGGGGTCGGCGCGGTGGACTCGAAGGTGAACGTCACCGGCTTCCCGGCCGCGAGGCGGGCGCCAGGGGCGGGGTCCTGGCCGTGGACCTTGTTCAGGTCCAGGGTGGGCTCGTTGTCGTTGGGGGCGCACTCCAGTTGCGCCTGGCGCAGCAGGGCGCAGGCCGCGTCGGGCGGCTGGCCCACGAGGTTCGGCACCACGGGCTCGCCGAGGTAGGTGACGGTGACCGTGCCGCCCGGGGGCAGGCCCGCTCCGGCGGCCGGGGTCTGCGTCTGGACCACGGCCGTGGGCGCCCCCTGGCCGGACTCCTGCTGTGCGCAGGCCAGGCCCGCCTGCTGGACGGCCGCGCACGCCTCGGCGACCGGCCGTCCGGTGAAGGTCCCCACCTCGACCTGGGCGGGGGACACCACGGTGACCGTGGTGCCGGTGGCCGCGGGGGTGTCAGGGCGGGGATCCTGCGCGGTCACCACGCCGACCTGCGCGGCGGCCTTGGCCAAGCCCTCGGAGCGCTGGGCGCACTTGAGCCGTGCCTTGAGCAGGGCCTCGCAGGCCTGCGCCGCGGGCACGCCCACCACGGCGGGGACCGTGACGGGGCCGCGGTACAGGACCGTGACGGCGCTGCCGCGGGCGGCGCGGGAGCCGGCGGCCGGGTCGGTGGCCAGCACGGTGTCCGTCTCCGCCTGCCCGTCCACGCCGCTCTGGGCGACCGGCAGGCAGCGGAACTCGGGACGCAGCCGGGCGCAGGCCTGCTCGCGGGGCAGGCCGACCACGTCGGGCACGACCTCCCTCCTCGGCGTCGGGGAGGCGCTCGGCCGGGAGACCTTGGGCGCGGCCGTGACGGGCGGCGGCTGCCGGACCGGCAGCACCGTCCGCGTCGGGCTGGGCGTGGGGAGGGGGTTGTCGGCCAGGCCGCCCGCGCCGTCCACGTCGATGCTGGTCTTCCTGCCGCTGGAGTCGAACGAGATGACGACGGGGCTCTTCGGGTCGTTCACCCAGACGCGGTCGTCGCGCACGGTGAGCTGGAAGCCGTTGGAGGGGCTCTCCACCGTCTCCTGCCGCACCTTCCCGGTGGCGAGGTCGGCGATGAGGACCTGCAGCTCGGTGAGGTCGGGGATGTACACGCGCCCGTGGTGCACCACGGGCGCGTCGAAGGTGTGCCCCTCGCGGCCGGGGAGCCGCAGGTTCCGCGCGTGGCGGGAGTTGAAGTCGCCCGTGGTCAGCACGCCGGTGCTCGGCACCACGACGGCCACCAGCGGGGAGGCGGTGCCGGGCTGGGAGACGACGCCGTTCCTGGCGCCGAGGTCGACCTGCCGGCGCAGGCCGCCGGAGCCGTAGAGGGCGGCCTGGCCCGTGGTCTGCCGGTAGATCACCGGCGCGTCGGAGACCAGGGTGAGCGCGGCGGCCTCGCCCGGGGCGGCGACCTGCTGGCGGCCCTTCACCGTGGTGCCGTCGATCTCCAGCAGTTCGCCGCCGCCCGCGGAGTAAGCCCAGGCCGTACCGGTCGAGTCGACCACCGCCGCGCTGATCGGCGGGGTGCCGACCTGCCCCCGGCCGCCGCGCTTGCCGTCGAGCTTCTTGAGCCCGCCGGTCCTGCGGTCCACGAGGTAGGTCTCGCCACCGCCGGTCACCAGGTCGAGCTTGCCCTTGGACTCGGGGTGCCGCTCGGACCGGTCCGGCCGCAGCGTGTCGGTGGGCAGGCGGGTCGCGACCCCGGTGTCGTTGTTGACGACCCAGATGGAGTCCGGGCCCACCTGGACGACTTCAAGAGTTTCCTTGCCTACTGCGAGCTTCACCGCTGTTTGAGCATCAATCTGCTGATTGTCGCCATTGATGTGGATTACTCCGCTGCCCTTCGGCAGATACGCGCTTCCGTCGCCGAACGCGGCCTTGGAGGTGCGGTATCCGGCCCCGAAACCGGCCGCTATCACCAGCGCCGCCAGCGCGGCACCGATTACGGCGCGGTTGGCCCAGATACCGGGCTTCGCCGCTGGTGGGAATCGACGCAGGCGTCCCGCGGCCGATCTGCCGGCGGATAACAGGGAAGCCACCAAGCCGGACATCGCACTCTTCCATTCATGAACGGGCGGCCAAATCAAGCACGTCATTCCTAGCGATGTCCGAGAATAGGACCTTACGTCCGCCCAGCGCCGCCGTTCGCGATGGGAAGGCCTCCCCATGGAAACGTTGGAGAGATCATGACCGTGATGCGGGTCGAGAAGCGGGACCACGTCGTCGAACTGACCGCGCAGGACCGGCTCACCTTCGGCCGCGCCCGCGACTGCACGATCTGCCTGGACCCCGAGGACACCGGCATCTCCCGCGTCGCCGGCGCCGTCACGTCCGAGGGGGGCACCTGGTGGTTGTCCAACCGTTCGGAGACCCGGCCCCTGTCGGTCGTCGACGACCTGGGCTTCCGCAGCGTCCTCGCCCCCGGCCGCCGCGTCGCGGTGGAGACCCCCACCAAGGTGCTGATCGACGGCTCCCGCCACCGCCACGGCCTCACCCTCACCCCCGCCGGAGCCGGCACGGCCCCTCCGCCTCCCGTCCCCGCCTCCGGCACCACCCCCACCGCCACCGGCGCCGAAGTCATGATCAGCGCGGCGGACCGCCTGGCGATGGTGGCCCTGTTCATGGGCTACCTGGAGGACCCTCCCAAGTACGACCCCCACCCCAAGGACTACGCCGCCGCGGCGGCCCGCCTCGGCTGGAAACGCACCACTTTGGTGAAGCGGATCGAATACCTCCGCACCCGCCTGGACGCCGCGGGCGTCCCCAACATGAAGGGCTTCAACGCCCTCGCCAACCTGGCCGAGTACGCCATCAGCCGCGGCCTCGTCACCCGCGAGGACCTCGCGGAACTGCGCCGCTGAGCCCACACGCACGGACCACCGGACCGATGGTTCCCCCCTGCCCGCCCTGACCGCCGCCGCCGAGCCCGCACCGGCGGACCGCCGGACCGACGCTTCCCCTGCTCGTCCCGGTTCATCGGTGCCGAGCCCGCGCATCGCGGGCCCAGCGGACCAGTGGTTCCCGCCTGCTCGTCCCGGTCATCGGTGCCGGGCCCGCGCGGGCGGGCCGCCGGGTGGGAAGCCCTTCCCATACCGCCGCGTGGGTCGTGCTGTCTAGCGTCGGTGCCGACATCGACCTGGCTAAGGAGTCTGTGATGACGGTCATCGGCGGCGAGATCCCCCAGTTGCACTCGCTCAACTCGAACTTCCAGCGGCAGTCCGCGGCGGTGGACACCCTGCTGCGCGAGCTGCGCAACGAGCTGGCCAACACCTACTGGCGCGGCGGCGCGGCCGACCGCTTCCGTGCCTCCTGGAGCGGCGAGTACGAGCCCGCCCTCACCCGCCTGTCCGCCGCGCTGCAGGACGCCGCCACCGAGGTGCGCCGCCGCGCCGAGGCCCTGGAGCAGGTCGGCGGCTGACCCCGGCGGGACACGAGAGGACACGGGCGGACACCAGAGGACACGAGAGGACCGGCGGTGGAACGGGAGTTGCGGGTCGTGACGGACGGCCACGAGACGGCGGTCGTCCTGCACGCCGACCCACAGGCCACCGTCGCGGACCTCACCCGCGCCCTATCCACAGCGGGCCTGCCCCCCGGCGCCCCACTGTGGCTCGACGGCCACCCGGTACCGGAGACCCGGCGACTCACCGACCTCCGCCTCCCCATAGGCGCCCGCCTGGAGTTCGCCCCCCTCCCCGCCGCCCCGGCACGGCACACCGCCCCGTCCCTTCACGGCACGCGAGGCGAAGCAGGGGTACCGGGCCCCAGCCCGGCCGCTCGGGGCGCGGGTGGCGTGACCGCGGCGGCGGAAGCCGGTCCGTTCTCTCACCCTGCGGGAGGCGACACGAGGGCATCGGTACCCGGGGCGGCCCTTCGGGGGGCGGGTGGCGTGACGGCGGCGATGGGTGGCCACCTGTCTGTCCGGGGTGGGGGGTTCGAGGTGGCGGTGGTCGGTGGGGCGGGGGGTGCTGTGGTCGCGGAGGTGGAGGCCGGTACGCCTGTGGCGGTCGGGAGGGCGCCTGGCTCGGGGGGGCTCGTGCTGGCGGACCCTGAGGTGAGCCGGGTTCACGCGACTCTGGTGCCCGCGGGGGACGGGAGTGCCGAGCTGAGGGACGAGGGGTCGCGTAACGGGGTCGCGTGGCGGGGGGTGCGGCTCAGTGGGAGCGCGGTGGTCTCTCCTGGGGACGTCTTCGGGGTGGGGGAGACCGTGGTCACGGTGCGGGAGAGTGATCCGCCGGACGCGCCGGTCGAGGTGGGGGGCGGGGGGGACGTGCTGCTGTTCAACCGGCCGCCGCGTATCCCCCTCACGCGGGTGGCGCCGGTGTACACCGTGCCGCGGCGGCCGGAGGAGCCGCGGGCGGTGCGGTTCCCCCTGGTCGCGATCCTGCTGCCGCTGGTGCTCGCGGGGGCGGCCTACGCGCTCTTCCCGGGGGCGGGGTACTTCCTGATCTTTCTCGCGCTGTCACCGGTCCTGATGCTCGCCAACGTCGTGTCGGATCGGCGCGGGGGGCGGCGCGACCATCGCAAGGCGGTTCAGGAGTACGAGCGGAAACGGGCACTGCTGGAGGAGAGCCTCGCCGCGGCCGCCGACGCCCAGGGGCGCGCGGGGCGGGACGCGTCGCCCGACCCGGCACGGCTGCTGCGGGTCGCCACGGGGCCGACGAGGCGGCTGTTCGAGCGGCGGCCGCATGACGAGGACTTCCTGCGGCTGCGGGTGGGGCTCGCCTCCACACCGATCGAGGCCACGTTCACAGGGCCGGGGGCCGAGGAGCCGCCCGAGCTTCCCCTGATCCACCACGCGCCGGTCACCGTCGAACTGCCCGCCGCGGGCGTGCTCGGCCTCGCCGGACCCCGGCCCGCGGTGCTCGCCACGGCACGGGCCGTGCTGGCCCACCTCGCCACGCTCCACGGGCCGCACGACGCCGGCATCGTGGTGCTGACCGGCGCCGAGGAGGCGGCCGACTGGGAATGGGTCACCTGGCTGCCCCACGCCCTGCCCCACTCCCCCGACTTCGCCTGCCGGCGCATGGTCGCCACCGACGCCCGTCAGGCCACCGCGCGCCTCGCCGAGATCGGGGCCGTCGTCGAGGAACGGCGCGCCGAACGCCGGGCGACGCTGCGCGCCGGAGGGCCGAGCGGCCGACGGCTGGTCGTGGTGGCCGACCGGGCACGGCGGCTGCGCGGCCTGCCGGGCCTCGCCGAGTTGCTCGCCGACGGGCCCGAGGCGGGCGTGTACGCGATCTGCCTGGACGACGACGAGACCAGCCTCCCGGACGAGTGCCGGGCCACCGTCGTGGTGACGAGCGCGTCCGGCACCCGGGCCCGGGTGCACCGGCCGGACGGGTCCGTCACCGAGTCGGTGCTGCTGGACCGCCTCTCCCCCGCCGACGCGCGGCGGCTCGGCCACGCGATGGCACCGGTGCGGGTGCTCGGCGGCCGTTCCGGCGGCGGCGCGGAACTCCCCAGATCGGTCGGCTTCCTCGACCTGGCCGGCCTCGGTGACACCCCCACGCCCGAGGACGTCGCCGCACGCTGGGCGGCCGGCGCGCGGAGCACCGCGGTGACGCTCGGCGCCGGGGCCGACGGGCCGGTCACCGTGGATCTGCGCCGGGACGGGCCGCACGCCCTGATCGCGGGCACCAGCGGCGCCGGCAAGTCGGAGCTGCTGCAGACCCTCGTCGCGGGCCTGGCCCTCGGCAACACCCCCGACGCGCTGTCGATGGTGCTGGTCGACTACAAGGGTGGCAGCGCGTTCGCCGAGTGCCGCGACCTGCCGCACTGCGCCGGCATGGTCACCGACCTGGACGGCCACCTGGTGTCGCGCGCCCTGGCGTCCCTCAACGCCGAGCTGAAGCGGCGCGAGCGGCTGTTCGCCGAGGTGGAGGCCAAGGACATCGAGGACTACTGGGCGGCGGGCGGCACGCCCCTCCCCCGCCTGGTGATCGTCATCGACGAGTTCGCGTCCCTGGTGGAGGAGGTGCCCGAGTTCGTCACCGGGGTCGTCGGCATCGGGATGCGGGGCCGCAGCCTCGGCGTGCACGTCGTGCTCGCCACGCAGCGTCCGGCGGGCGTGGTGAACGCCGAACTGCGTGCCAACCTGAACCTCCGGATCTGCCTGCGTGTCACCAGCGCCTCCGACAGCGGCGACGTGATCGACGTGCCCGACGCGGTCCGGCTGTCCCGGCATCTCCCGGGGCGGGCGTACCTGCGCGCGGGCCACTCCGACCTCACGCTGCTGCAGGTGGCCCACGCCGGGCGTCCCCGCGAACGGCCGGACGCGAACTCCGGCGCCGCGGAACCGGTCAGGGTGACGCCGCGATCGGTCACCGAGGTGGGGTTCCCCGCGCCGGTGAGCCCCGGCGCGTCCCCCGAGGCCGGGCCGGACCGGGAGACCGACCTCGGCGTGCTGGTCGCGGCCATCAGGGGCGCGGCCCGGCGCGGCGGGGCGCGGCCGGCGCCGAGCCCCTGGTTGCCGCCGCTGCCCGGGCTGGTGACCGTGGACGACCTCGGCGCGGACCCGGACCGGCCGTGGGCGATCCCCCTCGGCCTGGCGGACCACCCGGCCGAGCAGGCGCAACGCCCCTTCCTGCTGGACCTCGAACGCACCGGGCCGCTGCTCGTCGCCGGGATGGCCCGCAGCGGGCGCTCCACGGTGCTGCGCACCCTCGCCGTCGGGCTGGCCCGGCGGCACGGGCCCGCCGACGTGCACCTCTACCTGCTCGACCAGGGCAACCGTGCGCTCGCCCCGCTCGCGGCGCTGCCGCACTGCGGCGCGCACGTGGACGGCGACGACGCCGACCGCACCGCGCGGGTGCTGTCGCTGCTGACGGCGGAGATCGACCGGCGGCAGCGCCTGCTCTCGGCCGGCGGGCACGCCTCCCCGGCCGAGCAGCGCGCGGCGTGCGGCGCCGAGGCGTTGCCGTACCTCGTGCTGATGCTCGACGGCTACGAGACCTTCGTGGCCCGCTACGCCGAGACGGACGGCGGACGGCTCGTCGACGCCCTGGACGGGCTGCTGCGCCGCGGCCCGGCCGTGGGCGTGGTCACGGTGGTCTCCACCGACCGTTCCGGCTTCACCCAGCGGCTCGCGGGCGCGATGGCGGCCCGCCTGGTGCTCCGGCACGCCGACCGGGACGACCTCGCCGCGTACGGGATCAACCCCCGCGAGGCCCCCCGCACGATGCCGCCCGGCCGCGCCATCGCCGTGCCCGCGATGGCCGAGACGCAGATCGCGATGCTCGACGCCGATCCCGAGGGGACGGCCCAGGTGGCCGCGGTGGAACGCTTCGCCGAGGAGTGCCGCCGCCGCTGGGCGGGCATCCCGGACGACCGGCTGCCCCACCCGGTGGACGCGCTGCCCGCCCGCGTCACCGTGGCGGAGGCCGAGCGCCTCAGAAGGGAACCCGTCCCGCCGGCGCGCACCGTGTGCACGATCGGGGTGGGGGGAGACCGGCTGGGCCCCGTCGACCTGGACCTGGCCGAGCTCGGCCACGTCTTCCTCGTCGCCGGGCCCGCCCGCTCGGGCCGCAGCGGGGCGCTGCTGGCCGTCGCCCGGTCCCTCAGCGCGGCGGGGACACCCTCGGTGGTGCTTTGCCCGCGGCCGTCCCCGCTGCGGAACCTGGCCGGCCGCCCCGGGACGGCCGTGCTGGACGGCGGCGACCCGGAAGAGCTGCGGCAGGCGCTCGGGTCGCCGTGCGCGGTGCTGGTGGACGACGCCGAGCTGCTCGCGGACGGTCCCTGCGCGCTGCTGCTGGAGGAGCTCGCGCGGGGCGCGCGGGATCAGGGGAACCTGGTCGTCGCGGCCGGGACGACCGAGGACCTGCAGGTGCAGCGGTACCGCGGGTGGCTGGCCACGGTGCGGCGGGCGCGCACCGGGCTGCTGCTCAGCCCGTCGTCCCCGGCCGACGGTGATCTGTTCGACCTGAAACTGCCTGCCTCGACCCGTGGGGGGCTGCCTCCGGGGCGGGGGCTGCTGGTCACACCCGGGTGGCGGACGGCGATTCAGGTGCCGCGGCCCGATGAGGAAATTCACGGATGAGTCGGTCCCTGACCACTGTGGGTGGTTATAGTACGACCGCAGTGCCGCTAGGAGCACGCTCCGTACCGCCCACGGACCGCAGCCCTCGTGTGGAGACCACTGCCTTGAACACCGACCCCGCCTCGTTACCCACCCTCCCGCCGGGAGGAGCACACGGGCCGGACCCCGGCGCCACGCCGATCCCGCTGGGCAGGGGGTACCGGCTGGAGCGGCTCATCGGCCAGGGCTCCAACGGGCGGGTGTACGAGGGGCGCAGGCTCGCCGACGGGCACCCGGTCGCGATCAAGGTGCTGCGCGAGGAGTACGCCGCCGACCACGAGGCCGTCGCCCGCTTCCTGCGTGAACGCGCGGCGCTGCGCTCGCTGGACCACCCCCATCTGGTGCCGGTCCACGACCTGGTCGTCGAGGGCGACACCCATGCCATCGTCATGGAGCTGGTGACGGGCGAGACCCTCCGCGACGCGATGACGCGGGGGGCGTTCGACCCCGACCGCGTGATGACGCTGCTCGGGCAGGTGGCCGCGGCACTGGCGGCGGTCCACGCGGCGGGCATCGTGCACCGTGACCTGAAACCGGAGAACGTGCTGGTGACGTGGCGCGGCGGCGAGCCGTGGACGCGGCTCACCGACTTCGGGGTGGCCCTGGTGGCCGACGGGCAGCTCCTCACCCGGCTCTCCCAGCTCGTCGGCACCCCCGCCTACCTCGCGCCCGAGCTCGCCCAGGGCCGTCCGGCGGGGACCCCGGTGGACGTGTACGCCCTCGGCGTCATGGCGTACGAACTGCTCGCCGGGCACCGGCCGTTCAGCGGCGACAACCCGATGGCGTTGCTGCGCGCCCACCTGGAGGACGAGCCGAGCCGCCCGGACGGCACCAACGACGAGGTCTGGCGGGTCCTGTCCTCATGCCTGGCCAAGCGGCCCGAGGACCGGCCGCGGGCGGACGTCCTCGCCGAGAGCCTCACCCGGCTCCGCGGCCGCACAGGCGCGCTGCCCACAGGCGCACCGCCCCCGATCCCACCGGCGACCGGCGCACCCGCGCACCAGAGCGGCTCGCCCGCGCACCAAAGCGGCTCGCTCACGCACCAGGCCGGCTCGCCGGCGCACCAGAGCGGCGCACCCGCGCACCAGGCGGCGGCCTCGGTCCTGCCCGGCGGCCCGCTCCCCGGGGCCGTCCCTTCGCAGGGAGCCGAGGCGCTGGCCACGAGCGGTGCGACCGTGCTCGTCCCCGAGGCGCCGGCGGCGGCACCTCCCGCCCGGCGGGGGCGGCTGGTGCCGGTGCTGGGGGTGCTCGGGCTGCTGGCCGTGGCGGTGGGGGGCGGGCTCTGGTACAGCATGTCGTCCTCAAGGGACGCGGCGCCCGCGGCCACCGCGTCGCCGGGTGCGCCGAGCGGGCCCGCAACGCAGTGGTACTCCGTGCCGGTGGTCCTCACCAGCCCCGAGCGCGGCACCATCAAGATCGACTTCGCGGACGCCTCGTCGGTCCCCGGCTTCGTCAGCTACGTGGTCCTGCGGGGGAACCGGCGGATCGCCCAGCCGTCCGCGGACGAGGCGCCGCCGTACGTCGTCCGCGGGCTCGACGGCCGCACCAGGCACTGCTACCGGGTCATGGTGCTCGTCGAGTCGAGCAGGCCCGTACCGGTCGGACAGGAACCCGCGTGCCGTGCCGCCGACGGGCGCGCCGCACGTCAACCGTGAGCTTCGGAGGCCACATGTCGAGTGACACGACGGAGACCGCCGTCGACGCGGCGGGGTACTTCGCCGCCGGGTTCACCGCGATCCGGTCCAACGTGGAACAGGCGCTCACCGGCAAGCCGCTCGCCGTGCGGCTGGCGCTGACCTGCCTGTTCGCCGGGGGTCACCTGCTGGTGGAGGACGTCCCCGGGGTGGGCAAGACGACACTGGCCAAGGCGATCGCGGCGTCCGTCGACGCCGGCTGGCACCGCATCCAGTTCACCCCCGACCTGCTGCCCTCCGACATCACCGGCACCATGGTGTACGACCAGCGGCAGGGGACGTTCGAGTTCCGCCCGGGCCCGGTGTTCGCGCACATCGTGCTCGCCGACGAGATCAACCGGGCGTCGCCGAAGACCCAGTCGGCACTGCTGGAGGTCATGGAGGAACGGCAGGTCACGGTCGAGGGCCGCAGCCACCTCGTCCCGACCCCGTTCCTCGTCGTCGCCACCCAGAACCCCGTCGACCTGGAAGGCACCTACCGGCTGCCCGAGGCCCAGCTCGACCGCTTCCTGTTGCGCATCGCGGTCGGCTACCCGGACGTCGCGGCGGAACGGGACGTCCTCCTCGGCCGCGCGCGGACCGGCGGCGCACCGGTGCTGCGCCCGGTGGCCAAGGTGGAGCAGGTCCGCTGGATGATCGAGTACGTCTCCCGTGTACACGTCGGCGACGCGGTCGCCGAGTACGTGGCCCGCGTCGCCGAGGCGACCCGCAGCCACCCGGGCCTGCGTCTCGGCCTGAGCCCCCGCGGCAGCCTCGCCATGGTCCGCGCCGCCCAGGCGTGGGCCGCCGGCGAGGGCCGCGGCTTCGTCACCCCGGACGACGTCCGGGCGGTCGCCGAGCCGGTGGCCGCCCACCGCCTCCTCCTCGACCCCCAGGCCGAGATCGAGGGCCAGACCTCCGCCGGCATCCTCCGCGAACTCCTCACCGCCGTCCCCGCCCCGGTCCCCGCCGCCGTCCGATGACCTTTCCCCACCACACCGCGCCTCCGGACGCCACCGGTCGCCGCCGCTCCGTGTCGCGCGGTCCGCGGCTCACCGGCACAGGAGTCGCGGCGGCGGCCGGCGGCGGCGTCCTGGCGGCAGCGGGCTCGGCGGCCGGTTACCCCGCCCTGGCCGGGGTCGGTGCGTGCGCGCTCACGCTGGTGCTCGTCGCCGTGCTGCTGCTCGCGTTCCCGGCACGGCTGGAGGGGCGGCGCACGGTGACGCCGGGCCGGGTCACCGTGGACACCGGCGCCACCGGCCGTCTCCTCGTGCGGAACACCGGGAGGCTGGCCACCGGCCCGGCCACGGCGTCCGACGGCGGTGAGCACTCCCGCGTGCTCCTCCCGCCGCTCGCCCCCGGCGCCGAGGCGGGCATCGAGTACGGCATCCCCACCCCCCGCCGCGGCCTGGTGCGGGTCGGCCCGCTGACCCTGGACCGGCGCGACCCTTTCGGCCTGGCCCGCCGTACCGACCACCTGGCCCCCGCCACCCACCTGTGGGTGCGGCCCCGCGTCCACCCGCTCGCGGCACCACCGGCCGGCATGTCGCCCGGCACCACGGAACGGGTACGGCACGACCGGGCCGTCGAGAACGCGAGCGCCTACGACGGGCTGCGCGAGTACCGGGCGGGTGACGACCCGCGCCGCATCCACTGGCCGTCCACCGCCCGCACCGGCCAGCTGGTGGTACGCAAACCCGTGGACGGCACCGGGCCCGGCGCCGTCGTCGTCCTCGACACCAGAACGGCCGCGCTGCCCCCGGACGCCTTCGAGGACGCCGTGGAGATCGCCGCGTCGGTGATGAACGCCGCGGGTCACGGCCGCAGGGCCGTCACCCTGCACGTACTCGGGGAGGACACCGCCGCGGCCGCCCTGGCCGGCGCAAGGACCCCCGTGGACCGGCTGGCCCTGGTGACCCAGGCCGACGGCCACGGCCTCGCGTCGCTGCGGTCACTGGTGCGCGGCGCGGGGACCGGTGGCGCGCTGATCCTGGTCACGGGCACGGACCCGGCGGTCCCGCCGCTCCTCGCGTCGGAACGGCGGTCGTTCGGCCGTGCCGTGCTGGTACGGCTGTCGCCGGACGAGACGTCCACCACGGTGAGGGACGGCGCCGGTCTGACCGTGATCCGCGCCGCGTCGGCGCGGAAAGCCGTGTCCGCGCTCGGACGGCTCGGCGGGGACACGCGATGAGGCACGCCGGGAACCGCGGGGGCGCACGATGAACGACAGAGCAGGCGGGGATCGGGTCCTCGGCGTGGCGCTGGCGACGCTGCTCGGCCTGGCCCCCATGGTCGCCTTCGCCGGGGTGTTCGGGCGCACGCCCGGCGAGGCGCTCGGCGACGCGCGCTACGTGCTGCCCGTCGCGGGAGCCGCGGCGGTGACAGGGGCGGTCTGCCTGCTGGCCGGCGCGGCGGCACGGCTGGCGCCGGTCACACGCCTCACGCTGGGGCTGGCGGGGCTGGTGACGTACCTCGCGCTGGTGGTGCCGTCCCGGGCCTTCGAGGGGCCGCGGCTGCTGGTGACGTCGGTGCCGCCGCTCGACCCTTCAGGGGCGGAGCTCGCGACGGTGGCCTTCGTCAGCGGGGCCGCCGCGCTCTCGGCGGCGGAGGCGGTGCTGCGCGGCAAGGGGGCGGTGTGGGCGACGCCCGTGCCGATCGCCGGGGTCGCCGCCGGGCTGGCGGTGGCCGGGCCCGCGGGGACGGCCGGGTGGCTCGCCCCCGCGCTCGCGGCGGTGTGCGCCGCGCTCCTCGCCCTGCGGGCCCGCCCGGCACGTGCCGGCGTGTCCGGCGCCGTCCCGGCCGGTGCGCGGTCGCCGGACGGCGCCGGACGGACCGCGGTGGCGTCGCCGGACGGCGCCGGGCGGACCACGGCGGCGTCGCCGGGTGGGGTGTGGCGGGCCGTGATGGCGGTGCCGGGTGGCGCGTGGCGGGCCGTGGTGGCGGTGCCGCTGGTCGCGGGCGGGGTGGCGGCCGGTCTGCTCGGGCCTGCACTGGTGGCCGTACTGCCCGGACGGGCGGAGCCCGCGGACGTGCGCGAACTCGTGCCCCAGGCCGTGCGGCCCCGCCAGGGGGTCAGCCCGTTGTCGCAGTTCCCCGCCATCCGCAGCGGCAAGCTCCCGGTGCGCCTGCGGGTGACGACGGGGGCCCGGCCGCCCGCGCGGCTGCGCTTCGCCACGCTGACGGGGTTCGACGGGACCTACTGGACGAGCACCGCGACGTTCTGGCGTGCGGGGACGCGGTTGCCCGCTCCGCCGGACGGCGGGGCCGCCACCACGACGGTGGAGACGCGGGTGCGGCTCGACGAGGCGGGCCCGCTCGGCATGGTGCTGAGCGTGGGGCGGCCGCTCCAGGTCTCGCTGCCGGGGCTCGGGGTCGATCCGGACACCGGTGACGTGGCGCTGCCCGGCGACCGGCCCGCGCCGGGCGAGTACACCGTGCGTGGCGCCGTCCCGGTGGTGGACCCGGCGGCGCTCTCCAAGGACCGGCCGGTGACCGTGCCGGGGACGGACCAGGCCGTCGCCGGGCTCGCGGGGGACGCCCGGAGGATCGCCGGTGACCGGCACGACCTCGCCGCGCTGCGCCGGCTGGCCGGGCACTTCGCCGACGGCGCGTTCGCGGTCGAGTCCGGGCCGCGTGCCCCCGGGGGGCACGGGATCTTCCAGATCCGGCGGCTGCTGGAGTCCCGGCGCGGGACGGCCGAGCAGTACGCCTCGGCGTTCGCGGAGATGGCACGGGCGCTCGGGTACGACGTCCGTGTCGTGGTGGGGTTCACAGTGGGGCGGCCCGGGCGGCCGGTGACGGGACAGCAGATCGACGCCTGGGCGGAGGTACGGTTCGCCGCGTCGGGGTGGGTGGCGTTCCATCCGGCTCCGGCGCGGCAGGGCGGCGCGCCGGAGCAGGAGATCCCCGAGGAGTCTCCACCTGAGCCGTCCTCCGCCCCTGCCGGGGAACCGGAGCCGGCGGCGTCGCGGGCCGGCGGCGCCCCCGGTGCGCAGGGCGCGCCCGGGGGCCCGTGGGCAGTCGTGCCGGTGGTGGCGGCCCTGGTGGCGCTCGCCGGGCTGGTGGCCGCCGTACCGCTCCTGAAACTGGCCGTGCGCACCCGCCGGCGCCGCGTCGGCGACCCCATGCGGCGCGTCGCCGGGGCATGGCGCGACACCATGGAGCGCTACGCCGACGCTGGCGTCCCGATCCCGGCCTCCGCCACCACCGGCGAGGCCACCGCCCACGCGACATCGAGGTTCCCCACCCTCGCCGCCCCCCTCGCCACCCTCGCCGCCCTCGTCGACCGAACCCTGTAC
>NZ_JBDPMD010000044.1:0-79031 GCF_039871875.1 Sphaerisporangium sp. B11E5
CCCCCATCACCCACCGCACCCGCTCCCACCGCGGCGCCGCCGCCGCAGCCCAGCGCACGGCCCACCGCGTCCTCGCGTCCTCGTCCCACCAGGCAGCCGGTCCCGCCTCCCGCCGCGGTGCCGACCGTGCGTCCCCCGGCTCCGGCTCCCCCCGGGCCGAGGCCGCCTCTCGCGGCGCCCCGCCCGCCACGTCCCAGCGAGACACCGGCGCCCAGCCCGTCACCGTCCGCGGTGCGTCCCACCCCCCAGCCATTGGAGATCCACCTGCGGAAACGCCCGGTCGTACCACCACCCAAACGCCGCCATCCCCTCGACACCCTGGTCGTGGTGATCGTCCTGTCCACGGTCATCGCCAGCATCGCGAGCGTCGCGTTCGCCGTCCGGTAGCCCTTGACGAAAGGGTCCGAACACGCGAAAGACGGCTGCGGGGCGCGCCACCCCGCAGCCGACTTCCGCTTGTTCGTGCGGATACGTGCTGGATCCTTAGTAGTTGTTGTTGTTATTGCTGGTGGGGGAGGAGCTGGGGGACGGGGTGGCCGACGAGGTCGGGGTGGGGGTGCCGCGGTTGGCGCCGGCGGGCATGATCAGGCCGACCACGCCGTGCTGGGCTTTCTGGATGCCGGCGGAGTACCACACCGAGCTCTCGCCGCCGCTTTCCGCGGTGCCGCGCTCCAGGTCCCACAGGCCTTCGAAGGCGAGGGCCTGACCGGTGGCGTTGCGCAGCGGGCCGAGGTAGCGGCCGGTGCGGGCGTTGTAGGCGTTGATGCGGCCGTCGCCGAAGTTGCCGACGAGCAGGGCGCCGGAGAGGCCGCCGAAGCCGCGGGGAGCGGAGATCATGGCCCAGGGGGCGTTGAGCGCGCCGCGGGCGGCGACGCGGCCGAGGAAGCGGCCGGTGGCGGAGAAGCGGCTGACGAAGCCGAGGCCGCGGCCGGCGATGGACTTGCCGGTCTCGGGGTCGCGCTTGGCGAACGCGACGTAGACCGAGGTGCCCACGATCTCGACGTTGAACGCGTGGTAGTCGGACGGCAGGGCCTGGTCGCGGAACGCCGAGCGCGAGGTCCGCACCCTGCGGAAGTCGCTGTCGTAGACGTCCACCCGGTTGCGTCCGAAGTCCGCCGCGAGCAGGAACGACCCGCGGTTGGTGTGCATCATGGCGAGGCCCTTGTAGTCGGCGTTCCGCGTGAACGCCGCGATGATGGCGTTCTTCGGGTCCACCTCGGCGTTCCACCCGGTGATGGCGCCGCTCGGGCTGGCGAAGATGAACTGCGCCGGTCCGGAGTTGCCCTTCGAGGAGATCTCGAACCCGTCGGTGCTGTTGAAGACCTGCCCGGTGGGCGTGCCGCCCGGGATCCAGACCTCGGTCTTCTCCTTGGTGATGAGCCCGGCGCCGCCGGAGTACACCGTGGCCGTGCCCGTGCCCGCGTTGGAGACCCAGAGTGTCTTGCCCATGGCCAGACCCCAGGGGTTGACCACCTTGGGGTCGGTGACGTCGGCCTTACCCGCCACGTCCGAGATCAAGGGGACCGAGGTGAACCGAATGCTTCCAGTGGTGGATCTCGTGGACTCCTTGGGACGGGCGGTGGAATCAGCTTGCGCGGGGATCGTGCCGGTGGTGATGCCCAGGACGAGTGCCGCAGCGCAGAGCGTGACGATGCGTGGCCGCATCAAGGCCTCCTATGTCGTCTGCATGTGCGTACGGCCACAGGTACGCGCCCGCCCCACCCCCGGTTCAAACGGAATTCCAAACAGTTTCGCCACCACCGCCCCACGCGTCCCTGAGCGGGGCCCCGATGATCAGGAGGCGCCGCACGCCGTGGGCCGGGCGTGACGCGTCCCGGCGGGTCAGTGGGCCCGGATGCGGAAGACCGGGTAGTCGGCGGCGACCCGGCTGAAGTCCGCGACCGGCGCGTGCCGGTTCACCGGGATGTGCGCGCGGGCGCCCGGGGCGTTCCGCAGGTAGCGGCGCAGGATGGGGGACCGCAGGCCCGGGGGGACCTCCTCCAGGCGCACCGCGTGGGGGTGCCCGTCCCACAGCACCGCGTGGCCGCCGGCCGCGCGGACGTTGGCCACCCACGACGTGTTCTCCCCGAGCATCGAGACGAGGTAGCGCTCACCGTCGTGGTCGGCCACGACCAGCGGAAAAGCGATGGGACGCCCGGTGCGCCTGCCGCGTACCTCCAGCGTGACCAGCCGTTGCGGCCACAACCCGAGCTTCCCCACGTGCTTCCACCCGTTGTTCAGCAGTCGCGCCAGCCGGCCGGGCCGCCCCGTCCGGTACATCCACCGCGCCACCGCGCCTCGCCGCACCGCCGGCATCCCGCTCATCGCCGTCTCCCTCCATCCGCTGACCCGCCTTTGCCTCACTCTCGGGCGAGGCGGAGCCGCGGGGCAGGGACCAAGGGCCCGTCCCGGGCCGTCACTGGGCACGACCGGGACGTCCCGGTCTCAGTCGGCCGGTGTCTCGCGGACCTGCGCGACGATCTGGGTGGGGTTGACGAAGAACAGCGCGACGGTGAGCAGGGTGGCGGACAGGGCGGTGTAGATGACGGCCATGGCGTCGATGGCCTGGGCGGCGCGGATGCCGGGGGTGAAGGCGGCGCTGTACAACGCCACGATGAGGGTCTGGCTGTCCGGCCCGGCCACGAGGAACGTCAGCTCGAACATGGCGACGGTGCGGACCAGCACCAGGATGCCGGCCGCGAGGATGCCGGGGACGAGCAGCGGGACCAGCACCCGGGTGAACACCTGACGGGTACGGGCGCCGCACATGCGGGCCGCGGACTCGATGTTGGTGTCGATCTGCTCGATGAACGGCGTCATGACCAGCACGACGAACGGCAGCGCGGGCACCAGGTTGGCCGCGATGACGCCGAACAGCGTGCCGGCGAGCTGGAACTTGTAGAGCACGGTGGCGAGCGGGATGCCGTAGGTGATGGGCGGCAGCAGCACCGGCAGCAGGAGCAGCAGCATCACGACGCGCTTGCCCGCGAAGTCGCGCCGGGCGAGCGTGTACGCGGCGGGGACGCCGAACAGCAGCGAGACGCCCACCACGGCCAGCGCGACCACCAGCGTCACCTGGAGCACCTGCGCCAGGCCGAACTCCCGCCAGGCGTCGGCGTACCAGTCCAGCGTGTACCCGTCGGGCAGCCACGTGCCGAACCACGTCGTCGCGAACGAGTCCACGACGACGGACAGGATCAGCGCCCCGAGGTTGACCAGGAAGAACGCGACGGCCCCCCACACCAGCCAGGCGTACGGCCGCCCCCACCGGCCCGGGATGCCGGGCCGGCGCGCCTTGGCGGGCGCGGGCACGGCGGCGGCAGGGGGGTCAGGGTCGAGCGCGGTCATGCGTCCGGTGCCTTCCCACGAGTCGTCACGCTCCCTTGCCTCCCGTCGAACCGGTGTACAGGCGGCCGCGCCACAGCAGCACCAGGGCGATGACCAGCAGCTCGAACACGCCCATGAGGACGGCGATGGTGGAGGCCATCGAGTAGTCGTACTTCTCGAAGGCCGCCTGGTAGGCCGCGATGGCCATCACCCGTGTCTCGTCGGCGGGCTCGCCGACGAGGTTCGCCGACGGGAACACCGAGAACGCCAGCACGAACGCGAGAATGAACGTGGTGGCGAGCCCGGGGGCGAGCAGCGGCAGCGTGATGTACCGGACCCGCTGGCGTGGCCCGGCGCCGAGCGTGGCGGCGGCCCGTTCCAACGTCGGGTCGATGCCCGACATGTACGACAGCACGAGCAGGAACGCGAACGGGAACCCCGTGATGATCAGCGAGAACAGCACGCCCCAGTAGTTGTAGATGAGCCGCACCGGTTCGTCGACCAGCCCGAGGTCGAGCAGCACCCGGTTGAACCACCCCTTGGGCCCGAGGTAGCGCAGCAGCCCGTCCGCCACCAGCACCGTGCCGAGCGTCACCGGCAGCACGAGGATCGCGGTGAGCAGCCTGCGACCGCGGAACCGTCCCCGCAGCCGGTACGCGATGGGCACCGACGCGCCCACGTTGATCAGCGCCGCGGGCAGCGCCAGCCGCATGGTGCGCCACACGGTGCCGCTCTGGTAGGAGTCCTGGAAGAACGCCGCGTAGTTGGCCAGCACCCCGCCCCCCTCGGCCGGCTGCAGCGACAGCCCGACGCCGTACAGCATGGGGTAGAGGAACAACGCCACCAGCACGGCGACCGCGGGCACCAGCAGCAGCAGCGACCGGTCGATGCCGCGCTCCGCCAGCCGGTGCCGCAGCGCCGGGGACGTCCCGGCGGTGGCCGCCATCAGTGCCCTCCCCGGGCAGGGGGACGCGCCGTCATTCCGGCTCCGGCAGGTCGTCGCCGTACACGAGTACCCGCCCGGGCGGCACCCCGAGTTCCACCTTCTCGCCCGGGTGGAGCCGGTCCGGCACCCGGAAGTGGATGACGCGCCCGGACTCGGTGACCCCTTCCACGGCCATCTCGCGGCCGTGGAACTCGGCGACCTCCACCGAGACGCGCACCGTGTTGGACCCGACGGGCCCGACCACGAAGTCCTCCGGCCGGATCGCCGCCACGGCGGTGTCCCCGGTGAGGGTCTCCTGGGCCGTGCCGGTGAGCCGCAGTCCCGGCTCCGCCACGGTCACCGTGCCGTCGTCGCGGGCGGTCACCGGCAGCCGCAGCAGGTTGCGGTACCCCATGAACCCGGCGACGTAGGTGTTGCGCGGGTAGGTGTACACGTCCTCCGGCGGCCCGATCTGCTCGGCGACCCCGCCGCGCAGCACCACGACCCGGTCGGCCAGCGCGAGCGCCTCCTCCTGGTCGTGCGTGACGTACACCGTGGTCAGCCCGAGTGACTGGTGCAGCTTGCGGATCTCGGTGCGCATCTGGAGCCGCAGCTTGGCGTCCAGGTTGGACAGCGGCTCGTCCATCAGCACCAGCCGCGGCCGGATCACGACGGCCCGCGCGATGGCGACCCGCTGCTGCTGCCCGCCGGACAGCTTGCCGGGCAGCTTGTGCGCCTGGTCGGTCAGCTCGACCAGCGCCAGCGCCTCGTCCACCCGCCGCGCCGTCTCCTGCTTGGACACCCCGCGGATGGCGAGCCCGAACCCGACGTTCCTGCGCACGGTCAGGTGGGGGAACAGCGCGTAGTTCTGGAACACCATGCCGAAGCCGCGTCGCTCCGGCGGCAGCCCGTCGATGCGCTCGTCGTCCAGCCAGATGCTCCCCCCGGTGAGGGGGAGCAGCCCGGCCAGGCAGTTCAGCGCGGTCGACTTGCCGCAGCCGGACGGCCCGAGGAGGGCGATGAACTCGCCCCCCTCGATCGTGAGGTCCAGGCGGTGGAGCGCGTTGGTGGTGCCGAACCGCCGGGACACCCCGTCCAGCCGCAAGGTGCGGAAGCCGCCGGACGGTGCCTCCTGCCGCGTCACGCGCCCCTCGCGGCGTTCACCGGGGTCATGACTTCTTCACCTTGTCGCCGCCGACCTCTTTGTCCCACTTGTCGAACGCGGCCACCAGCGCTTCGGCGTCCAGGGGCACGGCCTTGGGGTTCTGCTCGATGAGCCGGTCGTACTCGGGACGGCCGAAGTCGGCGATGGCCTGGCGGCTCTCCGGCGGGGCCATGTCCACGGTGACGCCCTTCACGGCGGGCCCGGGGTAGAAGTAGCCCTTGTCGAAGGTGATCGCCTGCTGCTGCGGGGTGAGCGCGAACTTCATCAGATCCGCCACCACGGCGAGCTTCTCGCCGGTGATGCCCTTGGGTACCACCATGTAGTGCGCGTCGGTCACCCACGTGAAGCCGTCCAGCGTGCCGACCTTGAAGTCCTTCGGCACCTGGCCGAGCACCCGCGGGTTGATGTCCCACCCGGTGGTGGTGACGATGATGTCGCGGGTGCCCTCGCCGAGCTCCTTCATGGTCTGCGAGGTGCCGGTCGGGTAGTACTCGACGTACTGCCCGAGGTCCTTGAGGTACTGCCAGGTCTTGTCCCAGCCCGCCACGGGGTCCTTGGGATCCTTGTCGCCGAGGATGTACGGCAACCCCATGAGGAAGGTGCGGCCGGGGCCGGAGTTGGCCGGGCGGGCGTAGCCGACCTTCTTCGGGTGCGCCTTGGCCCAGGCGAGCAACTCCTCGGCGGTCTTCGGCGGGTCGGTCACCGTGGCCGGGTTGTACTCGATCAGCGGCCCGGACGGGTAGTAGGTGACGATGACGCCCCGGCCCTGCGCCAGCTCCAGCATCGCCGCGGCGGGCTCCAGGTACTGGCTGGTGTCGGGCAGCTTGTCGGCGTACTTGCCCTTGAGGTCCACCCACAGGCCCTGCTGCAGGCCGGCGGCGAGGCCGTCGGTGCCGGTGAGCACCAGGTCGATGTCCAGGCGCTTGGCGTCCTGCTGCGCCTTCACCTTGCCGGCGAGCTCGGGGGAGGTGACCTTGGTGTAGGTGATGTTCTTGACGGCCTTGGGGTTGGCGGCCTTGTAGTTGTCGAAGATCTGCTGGGTGAGCTGCAGGTTGCCCGCGACGTCCACGATGTTGAGGGTGACCGGCTCGGACGGCATCGTGACGTCGGCGGCGGCCGGTTCGTCGGCCCACGCGGCGCCTCCCGCGGTCCCGCCACCGGGTTCCGGCGCGCCGCAGGCGGCCAGGACGCCGAGGAGCAGGCAGCCGGCGAGCACGGAGAGTCGGGGAGATCTCATGGTCCTCCTTCGACGCCGGCGGCCGGGCGCCGCGGACGTGAGGTCATGCGCCGGCGGCGGCGCCAAGTCGTACCCGCTGCGAAGCGCCACCCATCGCGCACACCAGAATGGAAACGCGTGTGAAATATGTCAATAGGTCTGCATGGCGATGTGCTGATATACCAGATACCGGCAGCGGTCCATGAAGGGAAGCTCTCAGATGCTCGATGAGGTCAGACAGGCGCTCGCCTCGGTGGTGTCGGTACCGGTGACACCGTTCGACGAGACAGGGCGCGTCGACGAGCCGGCCTGCGCCGCCGTGGTGGCGCGCATGGTGGCGGCCGGCATCGGCGCGGTCACGCCCAACGGCAACACCGGGGAGTTCTACTCGCTGTCGGACACCGAGCTGAACCGCGTCGTCGCGCTCACCAGGGAGGCGGCGGGCGGCGCGGTGATCATCGCGGGGGTCGGGCACGACACGGCGCGGGCGGCGGAGCTCGCCCGCGAGGCGGCCCGGCTCGGCGCGCACGCCGTCATGGTGCACCAGCCCGTGCACCCCTACCAGTCGGAGGACGGCTGGGTCGACCACCACCGCGCCGTCGCCGACGCGGTGCCCGGCCTCGGGGTCGTCTGCTACGTGCGGTCCCCGCTGGTCACCGCGCGGGCCGTCGGGCGGCTGGCAGCGGCGAGCCGCAACGTCGTGGGCGTCAAGTACGCGGTGCCCGACCCGCCGCGTCTGGCCGAGATGGCCGACGCGCTGCCCGAGCTGGTCTGGGTGTGCGGCCTCGCCGAGGGCTGGGCGCCGTTCTTCTGGCCGGGCGGGGCACGCGGCTTCACGTCCGGGCTGGCCGTCGTCGCGCCCGCGTTGTCGCTGGCCCTGCACGCGCGGCTGCGCGACGGCGAGATGAAGGGCGCGATGGAGCTGTGGCGGCAGCTCAAGCCCATCGAGGACCTGCGGGCCCGGCACGCGGGCGGCAACAACGTGTCGGTGCTCAAGGAGGCCCTGGCCCAGCTCGGGGTGTGCGGCCGTGACGTCCGGCCGCCCATCTCGACGCTGCCCGGCCCCGAGCGCGCCGAGGTGGCCGCCGTCCTCTCCGGCCTGCGGCTCGGTGCGGCGTGACCGCGCACGTGGAGGGGGACAAGGGGGGCATGGAGGAGAACGTCGGCACCCTGGGCCCGGAGGTGTTCTCCGCGCTGCGGCAGGTGTCCACCGCGACGGTGACCACCCAGCTCTTCGCCCGCGGGCTGCGCAACGCCTACCTCGCGGGGCTGCGGCCGCTCAACCCCTCGTGCACCCGCATGGTCGGTGAAGCTTTCACGCTCCGCAACATCCCGGCGCGTGAGGACCTCGACGTCCTGTCGGTGTTCCGTGACTACGACCACCCGCAGCGCAGGGCCGTGGAGTCGGTCGGTCCCGGGCAGGTGCTGGTGATGGACTGCCGCGGCGAGACCCGCGCCGCGTCCATCGGCGGCATCCTCGCCACCCGGCTGCTGCGGCGCGGCGCGGCGGGCCTCGTCACCGACGGCGCGGTGCGCGACTCCCCGTTCTTCGCCGAGCTCGCGCTGCCCGCGTTCGCCGCCGGAGTGTGCGCCACCACCAACCTCGCCCGCCACCACGCGGTGGACCTGCAGGTGCCCATCGGCTGCGCCGAGGTGGCGGTGTACCCGGGGGACGTCATCGTGGCCGACGCCGAGGGCGTGGTGTGCGTGCCGCGCCACCTGGCCGCCGAGGTGGCGAGGGACGCGCTGGAGCAGGAGCGGCTGGAGGAGTACATCCAGGGGCTCGTGGAGGACGGCGCCCCGCTGCGGGGCACCTACCCGCCCGACGAGGACACCCTGCGCGCCTACCGCCGCAGGGACTGACGCGGATCACGCCACCCACGGGCTCCGGGAGCACACCGGACCGGGAGCCCGTGGGGTGTGCGCGCTCACAACGCGGTGTGCTCCTGCCGTTCCAGCAGCGTGACGGACCGCTCGACGTGCGACCGGGTCAGCCGCTCGGCCAGCTCCACGTCCCCGGCCTGCGCGGCGGCGAGGATGCGTTCGTGCTCGGTGTACTCCTCGCGCCAGGTGGGCCAGCGCGGCCACAACACCGCGACCGTGCCGAGGGCGGTGAGGTCCTGCAGGTTGTCGAGCTGGGCGGTCACCAGCTCGTTCTCGCACCCGGAGTAGAGCGCGCGGTGGAACCGGCGGTTGGCCAGGCTGAGCGCCGTGGGGTCCTCGCCGGACAGCAGGTCGCCCGCCTCGTCCAGCGCCTGCCGGGCGGCGCGGATCATCTCGGGATGCCCGAGCCGGGTGGCGCCCGCCACCGCCCACGGCTCCAGCAGCACCCGGAGCTCGCCGGCCTTGCGCAGGTCGGTGGCGTCGAGCACCCGCACGCTCACCCCGCGGTTGGGGCTCATCACCACCAGACCGGTGGTGGCGAGGCCGATCAGGGCCTCGCGCACCGGTGTCTTGGACACCCCGAGCTGCTCGGCGAGGCGCCGCTCCACCAGCGTCTCGCCCGGTTTGAGCCGCCCGGACAGGATGGCCGTACGGATGGAGTCCGCGACCAGATCGGTACGCGTGGTGGACCGGGCCACCGGCCGCAGGGCCGGCTCGTCTGACATGTTCTGCACCGATATATGGTCGCGCACTCACCGCTCCCGCGTGGTCACTCGGTGTCGGGTTCCGGGGCGCCTCCCGACCCGGTCAGGAAGTCGAAGTCGCAGCCCTGATCAGCTTGCAGGATATGGGCGTCGAACAGCGAGCCGTACCCCCGGCGGAACACCGTCTCGGGGGCGGTCCACTCCGCGCGGCGCCGCGCCAGCTCCTCCTCGGGCACGTCCAGCGTGAGCAGGCGCGCCTCGACGTCCAGCGTGATGAGGTCGCCGTCCCGCACCAGCGCCAGCGGCCCCCCGACATGCGACTCCGGCGCGACGTGCAGCACGCAGGCACCGTAGCTGGTGCCGCTCATCCGGGCGTCCGACACGCGCACCATGTCGCGCACCCCGGCCTTGAGCAGGCGGTCGGGCAGCGGCAGCATGCCCTGCTCCGGCATGCCGGGCCCGCCGCGCGGCCCGGCGCCCCGCAGCACCAGCACCGAGTCGGGGGTGACGGGCAGCGACTCGTCGTTGATGCGCCGCATCAGGTCGCGGTGGCCGTCGAACACCACGGCGGGGCCGGTGTGGCGCAGCAGCCTGGGGTCGGCGGCCACGTGCTTGATCACCGCGCCGTCCGGGGCCAGGTTGCCGCGCAGCACGGCGAGTCCGCCCTCCTCCGACAGCGGGTCGTCGCGCCGCCTGATCACCTTCTCGTCGTACACCTGCGCGTCGGCGATGCCCTCGCCGAAGGTGCGCCCGGTGACGGTGACGCGGTCGGGGTGCAGCAGGTCGGTGATGCGGGACAGCAGCGCGGGCAGCCCGCCGGCCAGGTAGAAGTCCTCCATCAGGAACGTGCCGCTCGGCCGCAGGTCGGCCAGCACGGGCACCCGGCGGGACGCCGCGTCGAAGGAGTCGAGGGTGAGGTCCACGCCCCGCCTGCGTGCCATGGCGATCAGGTGGATGACCGCGTTGGTGGAGCCGCCGAGGGCGAGCACGGTGGTGACGGCGTCGGCGAACGCCTCCGCGGTCAGGATCCGGGACGGCCGCAGGTCCTCCCAGGTCATCTCGACGACGCGGCGCCCGCTCGCGGCGGCCATGCGGACGTGCGCGGAGGCGACGGCGGGGATGGCGGCGGCGCCGGGCAGCGTCATGCCGAGCACCTCGGCGGCCGACGTCATGGTGGACGCGGTGCCCATGGTCATGCAGTGGCCGGGGGAGCGGGCGATGCCCTCCTCCAGGTCGCGCATGACGCTGTCGGGCACCAGCCCGGCGCGTCTGTCGGCCCAGTAGCGCCACACGTCGGTGCCGCTGCCGAGCACCTCGCCGCGCAGGTCGCCCGGGAGCATCGGCCCGCAGGGCACGAAGATGGCGGGCAGGTCCATGCTGGTCGCACCCATGATCAGGGCGGGTGTCGTCTTGTCGCAGCCGCCCATGAGCACCGCCCCGTCCACCGGGTAGGACCGGAGCATCTCCTCGGTCTCCATGGCCAGCAGGTTGCGGTACAGCATGGTCGTCGGCTTCTGGAAGCTCTCCGACAGCGAGATGACCGGCAGCTCCACCGGGTAGCCGCCCGCCTGCCACACGCCGCGCTTGACGTCCTCGGCCCGTTCGCGCAGGTGGATGTGGCAGGGGTTGAGCTCGTTCCAGGTGTTGATGATGCCGATCACCGGTTTGCCGAGGTGTTCCTCGGCGGACAGGCCGAGCTGCCGGGTCCTGGCCCGGTGGTTGAACGACCGCACGGTCTCGGTGCCGTACCACCGGTGGCTGCGCAACTGCTCGGGTGCCAGACGGTCCACGAACCCTCCTCGATATCCTGATATATCACGATATCGGAGGGACGTCCGCTTTTCCGGTGCCGGGGCGGTCCGCGCGGGCCGGCACCCTGCGCCCGCCATGATCCCCCGCTGGGAACACCACCCGCGCCGGCCCGCCGCCACGGGCCGGCGCGGAGTCAGCACCGCGCCGCGTGGACGGCCTCGGCGAGCAGGCCGTGGCGGGACGGGCCCGCGAGGCCCGCGTGGTACAGGTGGATCTCCTGCGCCCCCGCTTCCACCAGCCGCCGCACGTGGGGCGCCATCTCCTCCGGGCGGATCGGCGGGAGCACCGTGACGTACGACCCCACCGCGACGTGCTCGGGCAGCGCGCGGCGCGCCTGCCGCACCCGCTCGGCCGAGTCCTGCCCGGGCGGCCAGCACTGCACCACCACCGCGTCCACGTCCTTGCCCGCCTGCGGCCCGAGGCCCGGGTTGGCGCCGGTCGCCCACGGGTCGGGGGTGGCGTGCAACGTCACCCGCAGCCCGGGCGGCAGCGCGGCGATCACCTCGTGCCGCAGCTCGTCCGCCGCCTCGTGCCGCACGGCCAGCAGCGCGGCGGCCGTCGCCGGGTCCAGGTCGTGCTCCCGCGACCGCACCGCGGCCCGCAGGTCGCGCACCACCCGCTCGGGGTCGATGCCGCGGTCCGCCCAGCCCGCCGTGCAGGCGGCGCAGCAGCACACCGAGAGCATGCGCCGCGCGCGGGCGTCGTACGCGCCGTCGGTCTTGTCGTGGTGGCCGCCGTGGTCGGCCCCGAGCTGCCCGCACGCCTCCAGCAGCACGCCCGCCAGCGGCAGGTCGCGCACCGACTCGGCCGCCAGCGTCGCCGCGTACTCGCGCACCTCGGCCCACGACGGGCACAGCGCCCACGGGTAGTGCTGGCCGAAGCAGTTGAGAACGCTGACATCCGGGTTGGCCTCGCCGAGACGGCTGCTGTGGGTGAGCACCACCCACGCCGTCACCGGCACCCCCGCCTCGGCGAGGGTCGTCGCGGCCGTGCCGAAGGAGTCGGGGGTGTCCATCCACGGAGCCGCACCCGGCACCAGCCGCCGCCCGGACCACGCCCCCGCGCGGACGGGCCGGTACAGCGCGGCGTGCCTCGCGTCGAGGTACGCCCGCTCGGGGTGCCAGGGCGTCGCCGCCCGCACCGTGTGATAGGCCGCGGCGAGGTTGACCCCGTCGCAGCCAAGAGCCTGCACCCGTCCGGTGAACAGTGGATCACCGATGATGTCCCACGGGTAGGCGTGCACCAGCACGCGCATCAGCCATCGCCTCCCACTACGGGCCCTCACCTACAAATGGCGTTGTCCAGGCATACCCATTCACTACGGTCACGTCAATGCGGTGCGCACAACCGGGCACGCCGGTTGTCATCCCCCGGCCGCGAGGTGCGAGCATGAAAACCGTCCCCCTGGACAGAGACGAGGCGACGGCACAGCGGTCACTCCGGCATCAACGGGAGAGGACACCGATGGGACAGCACGTGGCCAAGGAGCGGTTCTCCGAGGCGGAGTTCGCCCGTTTCGGGGCGCGCCTGAAGGACTCGCTGACAGCGCTGCACGAGGTGCTCGCCCGGCCGGGTTTCGGCGCGGGCCCCGCCACCGTGGGCGCCGAGCTCGAGCTGTTCCTCATCGACGGCAACGCCCGGCCGCTGCGCCGCAACAAGGCCGTACGGGAGGCCGCGGACGACGAGCGGGTGGTGCTCGAGCTCGGCAGCTTCAACCTGGAGGTCAACCTCACGCCGCTGCCGCTGGCCGGGCGGCCGTTCACGGCCATGGAGGCGGAGATCCGCGACACCATGGCCCGGCTGGACGAGGCGGCGGGCACGCAGGGCGGGCGGGTGGTGCCGATCGGCATCCTGCCGACGCTCACCGAGTTCGACTTCGGGCCGGACGCGATGAGCGACGAGAAGAGGTACAAGGCGCTGAGCAGCGGCATACGGCGGGTGCGCGAGGAGCCGTTCCGGGTGCGGATCGCCGGGGTCGAGCGGCTCGACCTGGAGGTCGAGGACGTCATCCTGGAGAGCGCCAACACCTCCTGGCAGGTGCACCTGCGCACCCCGCCGGGCGACTTCGCCGCCGCGTACAACGCCGCGCAGCTCGCCATCGGGCCCGTGCTCGCGGCGAGCGGCAACTCCCCGGCGTTCCTCGGCAGGGAGCTGTGGGAGGAGACCCGCATCGCGTTGTTCGAGGCCTCCGCCGACGATCGCGACCCAGAGCGGCTCTGGCGGGTGGGCGGCCGGGTCTGCTTCGGCTCGGGCTGGGTGCGCCAGGGCGCCGCGGAACTGTTCGAGCTGAGCGTCAACGAGTACGAGCCGGTCATGCCGGTGATGTCGGACGAAGATCCTCTGGAGGCGGTCCGCGCCGGCCGGGTGCCCGGACTGCCCGAGCTGCGCCTGCACCAGGGCACCGTCTGGCAGTGGAACCGCCCCGTCTACGACCCCGCCGGCGGTGGCCACCTGCGCGTGGAACTGCGCGCCCTCCCCGCCGGCCCCACCGCGCCCGACATGGCGGCCAACGCCGCCTTCCTCATCGGCCTGGTCCAGGCCACCGCCGCCGACCCCACCTGGACGGCCGATTTCCCCTTCGCCGACGCCTACCGCAACTTCTACCGCGCCGCGAGAAGCGGGCTGGACGCCGAGCTGGCCTGGCCCGGCCTCGACCGGCGGGTCCCCGCGCACGAGCTGGCCCTCGTCCTGCTGCCCGTGGCCCGCGACGGCCTGGTGGCGTCCGGCGTGGACCCCGCGGAGGCCTCACGTCTGCTGGACGTCGTGGCCGAGCGCGTCCGCCTGCGCCGCACCGGCGCCGCCTGGCAGCGCCGCGCCCTCGCCGCCCTCGGCGCCGCGCCGGGGGTGCGCGCGGCGATGCTGGAGCACTACCGGGCCCTGTCGTTCACCCACGCCCCCGTGCACACCTGGCCGGACCCCGTGGAGGACCTCGGCGTCCGCGCCGAGTCCCCGGCCCGCACCCGGTGAGACCGGGTCAGGGGGTGTCGGGGTCCAGGCCGGTGAGGGAACTGCCGTAGCTGAGGGCGACGAGCTGGGCCACCGCGTTGTGGGCGCCGAGAGGATCGGCGCAGCCGGCGCCCACCGACTCGGCCGCGGCGGTGATGCGGCGGGCGTCGATCTCCGGGCCGATGAGGAACGGGGCCAGGGCCAGGCGGGACGCGCCGATGTTGCGCAGGCGCTGGGCCGCGTCGCCGACGCCGGGCGAGGCGTCCAGGGAGGCGGCGACCACGGGCAGGGTGAGGCGGGCGGCGAGCAGGACGACCGTCGCGTCGGCGGCGCGCACCGCCTCCTGGCCGCCGACCGTGGCGATGATGATGCCGTCCACCGGGGCGGCGATGTTGAACAGGCGCATGCGGTCGGCCCGCGCGAGACCGCTGTCGGCCAGCTTGACGTGCAGCGCCTCGGCGAGCAGCGGGTGCGGGCCGAGCGGGTCGGCGATGGTGGTGAGCACACCGCTCTCGGCGACGGCCTCGCGGACCGTGCGGTAGACCTGCTGGTGCGGGCCGGTGACCATGGGCACCACGATCGCGGCGATCGCGCCCTCGGGCCGCTTGGCGGCGCAGTCGGCCAACGTCTCGGCGAGGTTGGTCTTGGAGTCGCCGAGGTGGACCAGTTTCACGTCGAGCTGCGGATGATCGACGCAGACGATGGTCTTGACGGCCGCAGGCACGTCACACTCGGTGCCCGGCGCGGCCAGCACGAGGGCCGGGGCCTCCGGCGGCAGATTCGCCGGCACCGGCCGGCGGTGCCGGCCGGAGGTGGTACGGAACGAGCGTCCGCGGACCGGAAGCTCGTGTGGAGCGTGGTGACCATCGTTCACATCGGCGGATTTTACGGGGTATGGGGCAAAAGTTAAGTCGGATTCAGTGAGGTGGGTGACAACGAGATTCCGCAGGACCGGGATTTAGTGCCGGATTTTGGGTCTCGATCCGACGGCGGGTGCCAACCGTCCGTAATCATTCGAGATCATGAGAGGGGCCGCCCCACGCACCCGGCGGCACCGGCGGCCGTCGTGCCGAGCGGCGGGTCCGGAAAGTTTTTTCACGCTCCGGCGTGTCCCGCCCCGCGCCCGGCCTCCCGCCGGCCCCGCCCCGCGCTTCTCAGCGCTCCACGACGCCGACCCCGCCCACCGACCACACCGTCTCGGGGCCGGGCAGCGTCTCCCCGGGCTCGGGCCGCCAGCGGGGGATGTACACCACGCCGGGCTCGACCAGCCGCAGGCCGGCGAACAACCGCTCCACGTCCGCCTTGCTGCGGAGCCGGCCGTGTTGCGGGCCGCCGCCGGAGTCGCGGTAGATCGAGGCCAGCTTGGCGGTGACGTCAGGTCTCGGGTCGCGCACGCTGTGCGAGATGGCGATGTGACTGCCGGGCGCCACCGCGTCCCGGTAGTCCGCGACGGCGCGGGCCGCCTCCTCCTCGTCCGGCACCATGAGGAGCGTGTAGTGGAGCAGCACCCCCACCGGCCGGGTCAGGTCGACGAGCTCCTTCACCCGCGGATGCCCGAGGACGTGCTTGGTGTCACGCAGGTCGGCCTCGATGACGACGGTGTCGTCGTTCTGCTCCAGCAGGGCCTGGGAGTGCAGCACCACCACAGGGTCGTTGTCGACGTACACGACGCGCGAGCCTGGCGCCGCCGCCTGGGCGACCTCGTGCACGTTGCCCACGGTGGGGAGCCCGCAGCCGAGGTCGATGAACTGCCGTATCCCGGCGCCGACCAGGTAGCGCACCACCTTGGCCACGTGGCGGCGCCCCTCGCGGCAGATCAGCGGCAGCTCAGGCGCGAGCTCCAGCATGCGGCGGGCGGCCTCGCGGTCGGCGGCGAAGTTGTCCTTGCCGCCCATGTAGTAGTCGAACATGCGAGCGTAATTAGCGACGGTAGGGTCGAAACCCAGGCGTTCCGTGCCGCCGGTCTCCGCCACGATCCCCCCGTTCCGCCGGGTACACCCGGCCTCGTGCCGGTGAGGACGACGATATCCCTCCACCCGGGGTGGCGGCTCGGGTTCCGCGGATCGGCCCGGCACGCTCAGCGGTACGACGTGAGGCCGGTTTGCATGCTGAACCGGTCCGGTGTCCGGCCGGCGGCGGATCTGTCGCTTCTCGCGGCATGCCTCGGGGTCTGCTCGATGACCTGGGGGAGGTGGAAACCGGCCCAGACCGCCTTCCCGGGGGAACGCAACGGGGCCCAGCCCCATCTGTGGCTGAGCCCCTCGACCACCCGCAGTCCCCGTCCCCCTTCGGCGCCGAAGTCCACGTCCCGCGGCGCCGGCCGATCCTCGCTGGGATCGGTGACCACGCAGAGCAGGGACTCCATGGTGAGGGCGAGCACGATGCGGACGGGCTGGCGCGGCGGCGTGGTGTGGCTCTGCTCGGGGAGGCCGTGGCGCAGGGCGTTGATGACCAGCTCGCCCATGACCAGCTCGACGTCGTCGAGTAACAGGGCGAGGCCCCAGGCGTCCAGCGTGGTGGTGGTGAAGCGGCGGGCGGTGCGGGCGGCGTACGGGTCGTGGCGCAGGTCGCAGACGGCGAGGCGCACTTCGGCGGGTGGATCGTCGCGGTTGCCGGCCCAGGGGCCCGCCGGGGACAGGACACGGTCCAGCGCCGCCAGCCATGTTTCCCACTTGTCGTCGCCGACGGTCGTGGGTTTGTGGGGGTCTGTCCGGTAACCAGTCATAGGTAGGCCCTGTGAGGTTTGGTGTTGCTATGGGGGACGATGAACCGCTTAATCCATAGTGCTATCCCTCACTGTGCACATGCAAGTACCGATGCACGTGCAAACGCACAGACAGTATGATGGGGTCTGCACCGGGGAGCGCCTGGATGGAGTTCTCGTGGCGGTGGGGGGCCCGACGGGTTTAATGTCTGTTTCGTCGGGTTTCGTCGGATTTTGACGGCGAACGAAGAGGCAAGATGAACGAGATCTCCAACGGCATACCCGCGTCCTCCCTCGACGGGGTCTGCTGGCGCAAGAGTGTCCGCAGCAACCCGAGTGGCAACTGTGTCGAGCTGGCGGGGCTCCCCGACGGCGGGGTGGCGGTGCGCAACTCCCGCCATCCGGGCGGCCCGGTACTGATTTACAGTCGCGGAGAAATGGCCGCTTTCATCCTTGGTGCGAAGAACGGCGAGTTCGATGACCTGGCGATATGACCTCTACGGGGGTTACGGAGGGTTCAAAATCGTAGCCTAAGGGTGATGTTGGGGTATATCTCTATTGGGGAGTCGGGAGTATCGTGAACTTCTCTGAGACCGCGAGAAGTGAGACCACGATCAGTTCGACCGCCTGAAGGACTTGCGATGATCACAGCCCGGGCCGAAGGGGACGAGACCCCGCTCAACATGATGGCTCGGGAACGCGGAAGTTCCACGGTCCTGCGCATCCTGCTCGGCTCCCAGCTCCGCCGGCTGAGGGAGAAGCACGGGATCACCCTGGAAACCGCGGGCCACTCCATCCGGGCCTCCCACTCCAAGATCAGCCGCATGGAGCTCGGCCGGGTCGGCTTCCGCGCCCGGGACGTCCGCGACCTGCTGACGTTGTACGGCGTCGTCGACGAGACCGAACGCCAGGCCCTGCTGTCCCTCGTGGACCAGGCCAACCGCCCCGGCTGGTGGCACAACTACGACGACGTCCTCCCCAACTGGTTCGAGGCGTACATCGGCCTGGAAGAGGCCGCCACCCGCATCCGCTCCTACGAGGTCCAGTTCATCCCCGGTCTCCTCCAGACGGCCGACTACACCCGCGCCGTCGTCAAGCTCGGCCACCCCGAGGGCGCCGAGGAGGAGATCCAGCGCCGCGTGGACCTCCGCATGGCCCGCCAGAAGCTCCTCTACCGCGCGGCCCCGCCCCACCTGTGGGCGGTCGTGGACGAGGCCGCCCTGCGCCGCCCCCTCGGTGGCCGCGACGTCATGCGGGGCCAGCTCCAGCACCTGATCAAGGTGATAGCCCTCCCCAACGTGACGCTCCAGATCATGCCCTTCAGCGCCGGCGGCCACGCCGCCGCGGGCGGCCCCTTCAGCATCCTGCGCTTCAGCGAGCGGGACCTCCCCGACATCGTGTACCTGGAGCAGCTCACCAGCGCCATCTACCTGGACAAACGAGACGACCTCGACCGCTACCAGGCCGTCATGGAACGCCTCTGCCTGGACGCCATCCCCGTCTCGGAGACCCGCAAGACCCTCACCACCCTGCTGGACCAGCTCTGACGTAACCTCCTCGCCCGGCGGTGATCGCGATCACCGCCGGGTTCTTTTTCGACATTTTCCATAACCGGCTATATGATTCCCGGCTATGGAAGGTGACGCGCGTACGGGCCGCCAGGTGGCCGCCGAGCGAGGCCCCGTCGGGTACGCGCTGGCGGAAGCGACCAAGGCCCACCGCGTGGAGCTGCAGCGCCGTGTGGCGGCCCTCGGCCTGCACCTCGGCCAGGAACTGCTGATCGTGGACATCCACCGCAACCCCGGGACCACGCAGGCCGAGATGGTGCAGCGCATCGGCCTGGAACAGCCCACGATCGCCAAGGCCCTCGGGCGGATGGAACGAGCCGGGTTCGTCCGGCGCGACTCCGACCCGCAGGACCGGCGGGTGATCCGGGTCCACCTGACCGAGCGCGGCGAGAAGACCGTGGCCGGGGTCGAGGAAGCGTGGGCCGACGTGGAGCGGCGGACGACAGCACGCCTCAGTGAGGACGAGGCACTAGAGCTCATCCGGATGCTGAACGTCATCCGGGACAGCCACTGAACAGGAGATGATCATGGACCTCGGGCTGGCGGGAAAGGTAGTGCTCGTCACGGGCGCGAGCTCGTCCATCGGCCGCGCCACCGCGGCGGCGTTCGGCGAGGAGAAGGCCCTCGTCGCCGTGGGCTACCACTCCGACGCGCGCGCGGCGGCGGAGACCGCCGCCATGGTGGAGAAGCGCGGCGGCCAGGCGATCACCTGGCGGCTGGACCTCGGCGACCCGGCATCACTGGAGGCCGCCGTCGCCACCGCCCGCCGCGAACTGGGCCCGGTCGACGTCCTGGTGAACAACGCCGTGCGCTGGCCCGACTGGCCCGCACCCGGGGAGACCTTCGAGACCGCCCCCGTGGAGCGGTTCACCACTTCGGTCAACGCCAACCTCGTCGGCCCCTACCTCCTGGCCCGCGCCGTAGTGGGAGACATGCGCACCAAGGGCTGGGGCCGCGTCGTCAACGTCTCCACCGGCCTCGTCGAGGACGGCTTCCCCGGCAACGTCTCCTACATCGCCGCCAAGTCCGGCCTCCACGGCCTCACCCGGGTCATGTCCCGCCAACTGGCCTCCGCCGGCATCCTCACCAACGTGGTCATGCCCGGCTTCACCCCCGAAGGCAAGGACTTCCCCCCCGAGCTGATAGCCCAGGCCCGCACCGCCGCCGCCACCCGCGACATCACCCACCCCGAAGACGTCGCCCGGGTCATCGTCTTCCTCTGCTCCACCGCCAACACCAACACCACCGGAGAGGCAGTCCGGGTCGACGGCCACTTCCTGACCCCGGCGTGACGCGTCAGATCACACGCATGAGGGACGTCAGAAGTCGAACTCGCCCTTCTTGGCCCCGTCGATGAAGGCGTCCCAGACCGAGGCGCTGACCACGAATGGGGGCTGGTGCGGGGCTTCGGTGTCGCGTACGCCGACCCGGCCGCCGGAGAGGGGAGCGACCTCCAGGCAGTTGCCCTGGTTGGACCCGCTCTTGGTGGCCTTCCGCCAGGCCGCCGTCTTCAGTTCGTCGTTCAGGTCCACAGCTTCTCCATCTCTCTGATCAACTCAGTGGACACATGTTGCGGTTGTGCGGTGGCGCGGAGAGCGTCGTATCTGCGGTGGATGGCTTCGACGTCCTCGGGGTGATCCGTCACATGGCCATTCGTCGCGGATTCGATATACACCTTATCCGGACTTCCTGAAATCTGGGCGATGGCGAAGCCGCCGAGCAGCCCCGTGGTCACGCCCAACGCGACGGGGATTATCTGTATGCCGATGCGGGAGGACTCCGCTGCTTCCATGAGGCGTTCGATCTGGCGGTGCATCACTTTCTTTCCGCCGATCGGGCGCTGAAGCACCCCTTCGTCCAGTACCACACGGTACATGGGCGGGTCGGAACGTAGAAAGATCGCCTGCCGCTCCATCCGGGCGGTCACCGCCTTTTCTACCTGCGCGTCGGAGATGCCGGGCTCTCCCCGGATGACGGTGATCGCGTACTCCTCCGTCTGGAGCAGCCCCGGTACGTACAGCGGCTCCCATGCGTGCAGCGTGTGGGCCTCCTGCTCGATGTCGAGCCAGTTGCGGAACCATCGAGGGCTCGCGCCCCTTGTCAGATGGGCCCACAGACGGACCAGTTCGCCGCCCGTGTGGACCGCGTCGTCGTAACGCTGCATGAAGTTGTGGCTGGGGGTGCGTTCGCCGCGTTCGATGAAGCCGATGAGGCTCTGGCTGAACTGGATGATGCCGGCCAGGCGGTCTTGGGTGATATTGGCGCGGTTTCGGTACTTGCGCATTTCGGCGCCTAGGAACGCCAGCGGTTTGGGAGGTGGGTCCGGAGCGGGGGGTACGGATATCGAGACTCCATCCGATGGAGAAAGGCTACTCCTTCAGCACGGCCAGCACAGCGGCAGTACAAACTGTCCCGCAGTGTGTTCAGGGTTCCGTTCCATAACGTAGCTGGTCCGGGGCAGTCTGTGCGGTGATTCGGAAAGTTCGTGAGTGGCCCGGGAAATGCTTCGCTTTGTATTTCCTGAATACGTCGGAGGGGTGACATGTCCGAAATGACGGGCGGTTTGCATTCCGTCCGCTGGGACCTTCCTCATGACCCCGCGGTGGCCGGAAAGCTGCGGGGAATGGTGGGGGACGCGGTGGAGGGGTGGGGGATGCGGTGGGTGCGGGACGACGTGGTGAGTGTGGTGGGGGAACTGGTGGCCAACGCGTTCACGCATGGGGAGGGACCGGTGCGGGTGTCGCTATGGGTGGACGGGGAGCGGCTCTGGGTAGGGGTCACCGACCACGGCGCGGGCCGGCCCCGCCGGCTCCGGCTCGATGTGGAGGCGGTGCACGGGCGCGGGATGGCCATCGTCGCCGCCCTCGCGGACGAGGCGGGGGTCGCGCCCCTCGCGGATTCGCCAGGAAAAGCCGTCTGGGCATGCTGGCGGCTCAAGGACGGGGCGGCCTCGCGGTGAGCCGGAAGAACTTCGTCGTCGCTGTGCTGTAGGACCGGCTGTTCTCCAGGCGACGGCAGCGGCGTGGTGTTTCCCGGGTCGGTGAGGGACTTCTCGTCGAGCTTATTTCCGGGGCGCGGCTGTGACTATCCCGTAGGGATGCGAGGCGCAGCGGAGAATCTGAGGCGGGACCTGGCACGGGGTCGATTCCCCGATGAAGCGAGAGATATGGGTGAGCGGCAGGCCGTCGCGGGCCTGGCGTACCTCCGCCTGGGCGAGCCGGTCCTGCGACGGGCTCGTACCAGAATCCGGGAAGGAGAGAGCCTCGATCGCCTCAGCGGAGAAGTAAGGGGCCCCGACGCTGCAACTTCCCCAGGAACGCCGGACGAACGCGATGTGGTTCAGGTAGTCCAGGCGCTCAGGCTCCAGCTTCGGGGACCGTAGTGTCGAGGGGAAACGGCGTTGCCTGTCACCGCCGGCGATGGCGCTCTTGCCCGCCTCCACATGAGCATGGCGGAGATTCTCCGGGACGTCGCGCGGGGAGTCGAGCAGGTACCAGACGATCGCCAGGTTGAAGCGGGCCAGCGACCGGTTCATGGGGCGCGTCTCCTGTCCGAGGGCATCCATGAAGCTGCTGCGCGCATCCTTGAGCAGACGTCTGCGTTCCTTGGCCGGCCGATGCGCGGCCAGCGCGGCCTCCAGCTTCATGAGCCCGCTGTTGAGCGGGCCCGCCATCAAACTGTCCACGCTCTCGTGGACGGCGGTGAGCAGTTGCACCTCGGCGGCCTGAATGCCGAGCATCTCGCCGGCGATCATCTCCGCCATGCGCGAGCCTGCCGCTTCGGCGAGCTTGCCGAAGAAGAACAGCATCAGGGCCTCTGCCATGACGTCCAGTCTCCAGCGCATCCGGCGTTGACGGAAGATGGATCCTGACTGTCGGCGGTGCCCGCTAGTGTCCTTGGCGAGGTGCCGCACCTGATTTCCGGGAGAGCCTACGGTGACCGTGCTCGCGAGGCCGCACGCGACGGCTGTCGAGGCGTCGGTCGAGCGGCTGGTGTTCGTCCGGGAGGACGAGTACACCGTGGCGCGGGTGAGTGCCGACGGGCTTGGGGAGTTCGTCGCCTCGGGGCGGGCGCTGGCGGGGGTGCAGCCGGGGGAGACGGTGCGGCTGACGGGGGAGTGGGACCGGCATCCCCGTCACGGCGGGCGGCTGGTGGTGAGCCTTTGTGAACGGGTGGTGCCGTCCACGGTGCGGGCCATCCGGCTCTATCTCGGGTCGGGGCTGATCCGGGGGATCGGGCCGCGGCTCGCCCATGCCATCGTCAGTCACTTCGGGGAGGAGACGCTCACGGTGATCGACACCGCGCCTGAGCGGCTCACCGAAGTGATCAACATCGGGGTCACGCGGCAGGCGCAGATCGTCGAGGCGTGGGGGGAGCAGAAGGCGATCGCGGCGTTGATGGTCGTTCTCCAGGGGTTCGGGGTCAGCCCGCTGCTGGCGGCCAAGATCTACCAGGTGTACGGGGGCGAGGCGGAGGAGATCATCGCCTCGGATCCCTACCGGCTGATCGGGCGGGTCAAAGGCATCGCGTTCCACACGGCCGATCGCATCGCGCTGCGGTCGGGGGTGCCGGAGTCCAGTCCCCGGCGTGTGCAGGCGGCGGTCGTCGACCGGCTCGACGCGGCGGCGGCCCGGGACGGGCACTGTTTTCTGCCGCTGCCCGCGCTGGTCGCGTCGGTGGCCGAGCTGGTCGAGCAGGACGACGACCTGATCCGCCGGGCCGTGGACGCGCTGGCCGCCGAGCGGCGGGTCGTGGTGGAGGCGTCGCCGTCCGTGCCGGATCAGGTGGTGGTGTACGCCAAGGAGCAGCACGCCCGTGAGGTCGCGCTCGCGGGGCACCTGAGCAGGCTTCGCCAGGCCCGCTCGACGCTCCCGATGCGGGGCTTCGCCGAGGACGAAGGGCTGGACGAGGATCAGCGGGTCGCGGTGAACCTCGCGTTGACCAGCACCGTTTCCGTCCTGACCGGTGGTCCGGGGTGCGGCAAGAGCCACACGCTGAAGGTGATCGCGGCGACCGTGCGCGCCATGGGCGGCACGGTCACCCTGGCGGCGCCGACGGGGAAGGCGGCGCGGCGGCTGTCGGAGCTCACGGGGCTGCCCGCGATGACCGTGCACCGGCTGCTCGCGCGGCGGCCGGAGCCCGAGGAGGGCACGCTGGTGTTCCAGCGGTCCCCGGCCGAGGCCGACATGGTCGTGGTGGACGAGGCGTCCATGCTCGATCTCCACCTGGCCACCCGGCTGACGGCCGCGATCCCGTCGGGCAGCCACCTGCTGCTGGTCGGCGACGGCGACCAGTTGCCGAGCGTCGGGCCGGGGAGCGTGCTGGCCGACCTGCTGCGGGTGCAGCAGGTCCCCCGGGTGCGGCTGACCCGGGTGTTCCGGCAGGCGCAGGACAGCGGCATCGTGCGGTCCGCGCACCGCATCCGGGCCGGTGAGCTGCCTGATCTGCCCGGTCGGGGCGGTTTCTGGTTCGAGGAGCTGGCGGACCCCGAGCAGGTGGCCGACCGCGTGGTGCATCTGGCGACGGTGGCGATCCCCCGCAAGCAGAACGTCGGCGCCGACCAGGTCCAGGTGCTCTGCCCGATGCGCGGGGGCGTCACCGGGACGGCCGAGCTCGGCCGAAGGTTGCAGGAGCGGCTGAACCCCGCCCGTGAGGGCGCGGCCGAGCACTGGTCGGGGCCGTCGGTCTTCCGGGCCGGCGACCGCGTGATGCCGATACGGAACAACTACGACAAGGGTGTGTTCAACGGCGAGACGGCCACGGTCACGGCGGTGAACACGCAGGAGCGAGTGATCGAGATCCGCACCGACGAGGGGGAGACCGTGCAGTACTCCTTCGGCGAGCTGGACGAGCTGACCCACGCCTACGCGATCAGCGTGCACCGTTCCCAGGGCAGCGAGTACCCGTTCGTGGTCGCGCCCATCGTGGCCGAGTCGGGCGGCGTGATGCTCCGCCGTAGCCTGCTGTACACGCTGGTCACCAGGGCGAAGTCGTGGGTGGTGCTGGTGGGTGACCGTGAGGCGCTCGAACTGGCCGTCCACCGCACCGGCCGCCGCAGGCACACGGGCCTCGCCCCGCGGCTCGCCCTCGGCCTGGACGCCTGACTCACCCCGTGCGGGTCGCCAAGTACGATCGGTCAATGACCGAAATGACCGATACCACGCCCGGCTGGCTCAGTCCCGAAGACCTGCGGTCGGCCAGGGACCGGATGCCGATCCTCTACATCGACGCGGTGCCGGTGCGGGTGGACGACCGGGGCGTCGTGACCCGGGTGGGCCTGCTGCTGCGCATCGGATCGGACGGCATGGTCAGCCGTGCCCTGGTCTCCGGTCGTGTCCTGTACCACGAACGCGTCCGCGACGCCCTGCTCCGCCACCTGGAGAAGGATCTCGGCCCGACGGCGCTCCCCAACGTCCCGCCCTCGCCGCAGCCGTTCACCATCGCCGAGTACTTCCCGACCCCCGGCGTCACCCCGTACCACGACCCCCGCCAGCACGCCGTCTCCCTGGCGTACCTCGTGCCGGTCTCCGGCGACTGCCGCCCCCGGCAGGACGCGCTCGACCTGGTCTGGTTCACCCCCGAGGAGGCCGTGTCCCCGGCGGTGCAACTGGAGATGACCGGCGGCCAGGGCACTTTGCTCAAGCAGGCCCTCGCCTACGCCGGCTGCCTTTTCTGACGGGTCCCGCTCAACAGGTCCAGGGAGGGGGTGGGAGTGACATGGTGACCCTCGGCTTCGGCCAGGTGGGCGAACCGGGTGGCGTTGTGGAGGGCGGCGGCGTTGGGGTCGTTGTTGAAGTAGACGTAGATGTCGCCGATGGGCCAGGTCTCGGTCAGGCGGTGGAGCCAGGAGCGGAGGGACTGCTCGCCGTAGGACGGCCACGGGGTGGCGCGGCCCTGGTGGAAGCGCAGGTAGCCCCTGTCGGCGGTGCGCCACAGGGGGCCGGTGGGGCGGCCCAGGACGTCGGCCCAGCACAGGGTGGCGTTGTGCGCGGTGAGGATGTCACGGGTCTCGCCGTTCCACCAGGAGGCGTGGCGCGGTTCCACCGCCACGCGGATGTGGGGCGGGAAGTGGCGCAGGCATTCCGCGAGCCGGCCGGGGTCGGCCCGCAGGGTCGGCGGGAGCTGGAGGAGCACGGGTCCGAGTTTGGCGCCCAGGCCTTCGGCGGCGGTCAGCAGGCGGTGGACGGGTTCCTCGGGGTCCTTGAGGCGTTTGATGTGGGTGAGGAAGCGGCTCGCCTTGACGGCCATGACGAAACCCCCGGGCGTGCGGTCGCGCCAGCTCTCGAAGGTCTCGCGAGGCGGGAGGCGGTAGAAGGCGTTGTTGTTCTCCACCGTCGTGAAGGACTCGGCGTAGCGTTCCAGCCACAGACGCCGCGGGACGTCGCGGTACAGGACGTCGCGCCAGTGGTCGTACTGCCAGCCTGAGGTGCCTACGAGGATCATCGGGACCACCCCCTTCACCGTACGGGGTTCGCATGCCCGGCGCGGCCAGGTTCACACCGGGCGGCAGGGCCGGGGTGCCGGAGCCGTGCCAGGGCCGAACGGCGGTGACCTCCCTGGGGGCAGCCACCGCCCACGGCTCCCGGCGGGGTCCGGTGTCCCGCGGGGACGGGTGCCTCAGGGCTTGGCCGTCACCTCGATGTAAACCTTTCCGCCGCGCTCGGCGAACTCCTCCGCCTTGTCGTGCATGCCGGCCGTCAGTGCCTCCGCCTCGGTGAGACCATGCTCCGCGGCGTAGCGCCGCACATCCTGGGTGATCCTCATCGAGCAGAACTTCGGCCCGCACATCGAGCAGAAATGGGCCGTCTTGGCGGGCGCCGCCGGCAACGTCGCGTCGTGGAAGGAGCGGGCCGTGTCCGGGTCCAGTGAGAGGTCGAACTGGTCCTCCCAGCGGAACTCGAAGCGGGCGTCGGACAGCGCGTCGTCCCACTCCTGCGCCTTGGGATGGCCCTTGGCCAGGTCCGCGGCGTGGGCGGCGATCTTGTAAGTGATCACACCGGTCTTCACGTCGTCCTTGTCGGGCAGCCCCAGGTGCTCCTTGGGCGTGACGTAGCAGAGCATGGCGGTGCCGTACCAGCCGATCATGGCGGCTCCGATGCCCGACGTGATGTGGTCGTAGCCGGGCGCGATGTCGGTGACCAGCGGGCCGAGGGTGTAGAAGGGCGCGTCGTCGCACCACTGGCGCTGCAGGTCCACGTTCTCCTTGATCTTGTGCATGGGGACGTGCCCCGGACCCTCGATCATGACCTGGACGCCGTGCGCGTGCGCCACCTTGGTGAGCTCGCCGAGTGTGCGCAACTCGGCGAGTTGCGCCTCGTCGTTGGCGTCGGCGATGGATCCTGGCCGCAGACCGTCGCCGAGGGAGAAGGCGACGTCGTACGCGCTCATGATCTCGCACATCTCCTCGAAGTGCTCGTACAGGAAGCTCTCCTTGTGGTGGGCCAGGCACCAGGCCGCCATGATCGAGCCGCCGCGCGAGACGATGCCCGTCTTGCGGCGCGCCGTCAGCGGCACGTACGCCAGTCGTACGCCCGCGTGAACCGTGAAGTAGTCCACGCCCTGCTCGCACTGCTCGATCAAGGTGTCGCGGTACAGCTCCCAGCTCAGCTCGGCCGGGGTGCCGCCGACCTTCTCCAGCGCCTGGTAGATCGGAACCGTGCCGATCGGCACGGGCGAGTTCCGGATGATCCACTCACGCGTGGTGTGGATGTCGCGGCCGGTGGACAGGTCCATGACCGTGTCGGCGCCCCATCGGATGGCCCACGTCATCTTCTCCACCTCCTCGGCGACCGACGAGGTCACGGCGGAGTTGCCGATATTGGCGTTGATCTTGACGAGGAAGTTCCTGCCGATGATCATCGGCTCGCTCTCCGGATGGTTGACGTTGACCGGGATGATGGCGCGCCCGGCGGCCACCTCGTCCCGGACGAACTCCGGCGGCACGCCCTCGCGGATCGCGACGTACTCCATCTCCTTGGTGATCTCGCCGAGGCGGGCGTAGGCGAACTGCGTCACCGGCCGCCCCGTGGCGCGCAGCGGGCGGCGCCCGTCCCCCTGGAAGGCCGGGGCCGCGCCGCGCATCCAGGAGTCCTGGTCCTTGAAGCCGTCGTCGACGGGGTGGACCCTGCGGCCGCCGTACCTCGCCACATCTCCCCGATCAAGGATCCACTGCTCACGCAGCCGCGGCAGGCCGCGGTTGACGTCGGTCTGGACGGCGGGATCGGTGTAGGGGCCCGAGCTGTCATACAGGGTCACGCCGGTGCCGTTGGACAGGTTGACCTGCCGCATCGGGACACGCAGGTCACCGATGTAGACCTTGGAGAAGCGTGCGTCGGTCATCGCGGACTCCATTCGCGGGAAATCACGTGGGCTGGCGTGGTCAGGGGGCGTCTGCTCGTGCCGGGTACGGGGCGGTGCGCGACCAGGCGCCGAACTCCGTGCGGACGGCTCGCGCGATACCCGCGCCGGTCAGTCCCGCCGCCGTCAGCAACTCCGCACGGCTGCCGTGCTGGATGAAGGTCCGGGGAAGTCCGAGATTGCGGGTCCGCACCGCGGGACCGCACGCCTGCGCGATGGTGGCACCCGCGCCCCCGGACACCACGCCGTCCTCGGCGGTCACCACCAGGGCGCTGTTCCGGGCGAGTCCGACCAGGCCGGGAGCGGGGGGCGACACCCAGCGGGGATCGGCCACGGTGACACCGATCCCTTCGGCCGACAGCCGCCTGGCGGCGTCCAGGCAGGCCCCGGCCGTCGATCCGATCGCGACGAGGAGGACGTCGTTCCCGGTGTCCAGGAGTATGTCCACCTCTCCGGCCCGTCGCAGTGCCGGGAACTCCTGGCCGGCTCCGCCGGCGGGGAAGCGCAGCACCGCCGGGCCGTCCAGTTCCACGGCCTCACGCAGCAGGTCGCGAAGGCGCTTCTGGTCGCGGGGGGCGGCGATGGCGAGCTCGGGGAACGCGGAGAGGATCGCCAGATCCCACATGCCGTGATGGCCGGGCCCGTCGGGACCGGTGATCCCGGCGCGGTCCAGCACGATCGTCACCCGCCGGCGGTGCAGTGCCACGTCGAGCAGGAGCTGGTCGAACGCCCGGTTGAGGAAGGTGGCGTACACGGCGACCACCGGATGCAGGCCGCCGAGGGCCAGCCCGGCGGCCGACGCCATCGCGTGCTGCTCGGCCACGCCGACATCGAACAGGCGGCCGGGGAAACGGCGGCCGAAGGCGGTCAGGCCCGTCGGGCCGGGCATCGCGGCCGTCACGCAGACCAGGTCGGGACGGTTCGCGCCGATCGCGCACAACTCATCGGCGAACACCTGGGTCAGCGAGGGCTCACCGCCGCCCGGCACGACGGTGTGCAGATGGTCCTCCTCGTCCTCCTCCGCGGGGCGGAAACCGGCGCCCTTGCGGGTGAGGCAGTGGACGACGACCGGGCCCCCCACCTCGCGCGCCTCCCGCAGCGCCGACTCCAGCGCGGGGATGTCGTGCCCGGGGACCGGGCCGAGGTAGCGGAAACCGAGGAGCTCGAAGACAGCCTGCCCGGCGCTCCCGGCGCGCAGCGCCGCGAGGTGCGTGGGGACGGCGCCGAACGTGGGGGCGTAGGAGCGGCCGTTGTCGTTGAGCACGACGATCACGGGGCGGTCCCGCGCGGCGCCCAGGTTGTTGAGTGCCTCCCAGGCCATTCCGCCGGTCAGGCCGCCGTCGCCCACGACGGCGACGATGGCCTTCCCCCCGTCCCCGGTCAGCTGACGTGCCTTGGCCATGCCGTCGGCGTAGGACAGCGCCGTCGAGGCGTGCGAGTGGCCGATGAGATCGTGACGGGACTCGGCCGGGTCCGGATAGCCGCTCAGCCCGCCGAGGCGGCGCAGGCGGTCGAACGCGGCTTGGCGGCCGGTGAACATCTTGTGGACGTACGCCTGGTGGCCGGTGTCGAAGAGGATGGTGTCGTCGGGCGAGCGGAACACGCGGTGCAACGCGATGGTGAGCTCCACCGCGCCGAGGTTCGAACCGAGGTGACCGCCGTTCGCGTTCACCTTCTCCACCAGGAAGGACCGGATCTCCGCCGCCAGCGCGGGGAGCTGGTCCGCCGGCAGCGCCCGCACATCCGATGGAGTGGAGATCCTCTCCAGGAGCGCCGGGACGGTCCGCGTCGTGGGCCGGAACGCGAGTGCCTCATGTGAAGCGCGCATCTGCGTTTCCCCTGTTCAGTGTGCCTGTGCGCGTCTCACCTGCGGCGCAAGGCTTTCCGCTTCAGCTTCGGCTCCAGGGGGAGTGCGGGCAAAGAGCCGCAACGGCATGCATTGTCGCTGGGAACCGGACCTGTGACACCCGGGCAGACCGGCGCATCGTGAAGGGCGCACGAGCCGTACGGCAGCCGGAGCAGGAGGCGACAACCGTGGACGAACTGGTCATCGCCGGTGAGAAATTCTCCTCCCGGCTCGTCATGGGCACCGGTGGCGCGCCCTCGTTCGAGGTGCTGGACGAGGCGCTGGCCGCCTCCGGCACCCAGATGACCACGGTGGCCCTGCGCCGGCTGGCCCCGGACACGCGGGGGTCGGTGCTCGACGTGCTGAGAGCACGCGACATCAAGGTGCTCCCCAACACCGCGGGATGCTTCACCGCGGGTGAGGCCGTCCTGACCGCCAGGCTGGCACGCGAGGCACTCGGCACGACCTGGGTCAAGCTGGAGGTGATCGCCGACGAGCGCACCCTGCTGCCCGACCCCATCGAGACCTACGACGCGGCCGAGCGGCTCGTGGCCGACGGCTTCGTGGTGCTTCCCTACATCGGCGACGACCCCGCGCTGGCACGCCGCATGGAGCAGGCCGGCTGCGCCGCCGTCATGCCGCTCGGCGCGCCCATCGGCTCAGGCCTCGGCATCCGCAACCCGCACAACATCGAACTGATCGTGGAGGCGGCCGGCGTGCCCGTGATCCTGGACGCCGGAGTCGGGACGGCCAGCGACGCCGCCGAGGCCATGGAGCTCGGTTGCGACGCGGTGCTGCTGGCCAGCGCGGTGACGCGCGCCCAGCGGCCCGGCCAGATGGCGCGGGCCATGCGGCACGCCGTGGAGGCGGGCCGCCTGGCCCGCCTGGCCGGCAGGATCCCCCGGCGCCGCTACGCCGAGGCGTCCTCCCCTCTGACACCCTGACGCCTCACCAGGGGATGACCCCGGCGTCCTGGACGTAGCTGCCGCTCGGGCCGTCGGCGCCGAGCGTGGCCAGGTGAACGATGATCGCCGCGCCCTGCTCCGCCGTGCGCGGCCCGACGCCGTTGTGGATGTCGGTGGCGCACCAGCCGGGGTCGCCGGCGTTGACCTTGATGCCGGTGTCCCACAGCTCCTTGGCGTAGGACAGAGTGATCATGTTCAGAGCGGCCTTGGACGCGTTGTACGGCATGTCGTTGAGGTGCCAGACATGACTCTCCCGGATCATGGCGTTGGTCATCGACGCGAGCTCGCTCGACACGTTGACGATCCTGCCGGCCGGTGACCGGCGGATCATGGGCAGCATGGCGTTGGTCACCGCGATCACGCCGAGCGCGTTGGTCTCGAAGACGTGGCGCACGACCTCCATGGGCACCGAGCTCGGCGCGCCCTTGTCCGGGGACAGTATCCCGGCGTTGTTGACGAGGATGTCGAGCGTGCCGTACTCCTTGTCGATCCGGTCCGCGGCGGCCTGGACGCTCGCCGGGTCGGTGACGTCGAGCGCCACGTAGGGCTGGCCGAGGCGCCCGGCGGCCGCACGGCCGCGGTCCTCGTCCCGCGAGCCGATGATCGTGGTGATTCCCCGCGCGGCCAGCAGCCGGGCCGTCTGGAAACCGATGCCCTTGTTGGCGCCGGTGATGAGAGCCGTCGTCGTCATGTGTCCGCTCCAAATGTTTCCGCGGTGGTACGCCGGGCCGGGTTCGCCGGCGGAAACGTCTGCCGTGCATCCGGCGGCCGTGCAGCCGGAACAGCGCGATCGCCGCGCTGTTCCGGGGGAAGGGGTGGTCGGCGCCGAGACGCCAGGCGATGGTCAGGCCGGAGACGAGGCAGTGTTCCTGGCTGCTGACCAGCGTGTGCCCGCCGCAGAACCAGGTGTGCCGCCGTCCCTGCAGGAACCGGAAGAGGTTGACCAGCACCGCGCTGTGCAGGACGTTGGGAACGACGTGCGTGAAACGGACGCGGGCCAGGGTCTTGGCCGGGTCGGGCGGCCGGCTGGGGTTCCAGGTGACCAGGCAGGGCCGGTCCGATCGCGCCGCGCCCGGCTGCTGGGTGTTCATCAGGTGGGTGACCTCGTAGTTGTCCGCCCGGTCGCCGTGCCGGCGTACGAACGTACTGCGCTTGTCCACCCGGGTGGCGCCGGCCGGGATGATCGAGTCGTCGGTGTGCGCGATCGCCTCGCCGTGCACCGCGTCGTCGTAGCGGATCGCGCCGAGGACCAGGCGTTCACGGAGCGAGGGCGCGGCGAGGACGGCGAGGGCGCTGCGGGCGTCACAAGCGAAGACGATCTCGTCGAAGCGGGTCTCCCCGCCCGTCGTGTCCCTGACGATCACCCCCCGGGCGTCGCGGACCACCCGGGTGACCCCCCGGCCGAGGTGGATCTTGTGCCGGAACCGCGCCGACATCGCCTCGTAGACCGCCCGGGTGCCACCGTGCCAGGTACGCCGCCACGTCGCCGTGTCCAGGTCGAAGAAACTCATGTAGAGGGCGAACAGCGAAGCCGGCAGGCTGACGGTCTCCCGCGTCAGCACGAAGTTGATGAACTGCGGTTTGAGCACCTTGTTCTGGAACTCCTCGGAGACGCCGGACACGCGGAGAAGCCGGCCCATGCTGACGAGGTTGAAGGGATTGAGGAACGAGACCAGCACGGAAGGGGACCGGTTGAGGACGTCGAAACGGCGGACCAGTGAGATCAGCCGGCCGAATCTTTCGCGGTCCCGTGCCAGCCTCGCCCGCAGGGGCGTGGGCGAGTCGTGGGCGTAGGCGTCGTCGCCGTGGTGGATCGAGCAGTCGAAGACCGTGGGGCTCTCGGCTATCCCGCACGCCGAGAGCACCGCGGTGAAGTTGGGGAACGCCTCCGGTGAGAAAGCTGTCACGGAGATGTCCACCGGAACGGGCGGAGCCGAGGCCTGCGGGTAGTCGACGGTGCAGGCGTTCCCGCCGAGCCGGTCCTCTCGCTCGTAGATCTCGAAGTCGAAGCGTCCGGGGTGGTTGTGCAGCGCCATCGCGACGCCCAGCCCTGATATCCCCGCGCCTACGACGCACACCCGTTTCACCATGCCGCGTTCACCTCACTCGCTCCGCCGGGCGGACGGTCGTCGGTCAGCCATCGCCACACGCGCTGCGATGTGATCGGTGTGCGGGTGACACGGCCCGCGATGTGCGGCAGGGCGGCCGCGACGGCGTTGGCGATGGCGGCGGGCGGTCCGAGCGTCCCCGCCTCACCGGCTCCCTTCATCCCGCCGGGGGTCACCGGTGACGGGATCTCCAGCATCCTGACCTGGATGGCGGGGACGTCCCGGGCCGTGGGGAGCAGGTAGTCCAGGACCGGCCGGCCGTCCTCGGTGTAGACGATCTCCTCGGTGAGCGCCATCCCGATGCTCTGCGCCACCCCTCCGACGATCTGCCCTTCCACGACGGCCGGGTTGACGAGCACACCGGAGTCGGAGACCACCCAGTAGCCCTCGACCTCCACCTGCCCCGTCGCGGTGTCCACCGCGACGGCCGCGGCGTGCGCGCCGTAGGCGAAGGCGTAGGCCGCCGGATCGTGCGTGACACGCTCCTCAAGGCCGGGTGAGTGACCCGGCGGCAGGTCCCAGCCGCGCCACGCGGCCGTGACGATCTCCTCCAGCGTCACCTGTGCTCCGGTGCCGCCGCCGGCCCGTATCGTGTGCCGGTCCGCCACCAGGTCGTCCGGGGAGGCGTCCAGCAGGTGCGCGGCGATCGCGAGGATCTTGGCGCGCAGCCGGCCGGCGGCCAGGGCGACCGCGGCGCCCCCCACCGCCATCGAGCGGCTGCCGACACCCCCGAGGCCGGAGTAAGGGGTCGCGTCGGTGTTCCCCAGCAGGACGCGGACCCGGTCCAGCGGGACGGCGAGCCGGTCGGCGGCGATCTGGGCCAGCGTCGTCTCCAGGCCCTGGCCGAACCCGGCCAGCCCGGTGGCGACGACGACGGAGGTGTCGGGCTCCATCCGCACGACCGCGGTCTCGTAGCCGCCGGCGTTGATGCCGCTGGCCTTCAGTTCCATCGACGGGCCGAGGCCGGTGCTCTCCACGTGACAGGAGAAGCCGACTCCGCGTGCCCTGCCGTCGGCGCGGGCGACGGGAGCGACCATGTCGCGCAGGGTGCGCAGGGCCAGGGGATAGTCCCCGGAGTCGTAGGTTTGCCAGACACGGCTGCGGTACGGCATCTCCCCGGGCGTGACGAGGTTGCTGAGCCGCAGTTCCACCGGGTCGAGGCCGATCAGGCGAGCCGCCTCGTCGATCAGGCGTTCCCTGGTCAGCGTGCACTCCGGCTGGCCGTAGCCCCGGTAGGAGCCGGTGGGGGTCGTGGTCGTGACGACGCCGCGGACCCGGGCGCCCGCGTGCTCGAAGCGATAAGGGCCGGGGAGCATGACGGCGCTGAGGGCGGCCGGGCCGATCCCGATGTTGGACGGATGCGCGCCGAGGTCGGCGATCACGTCGGCGTGCAGGGCCAGGAACCGCCCGCGCGCGTCCAGGCCGAGACGTCCGCGGTGCACCGCGGACCGGGCGTGCAGCGTCGCCGCCAGACGGTCGCCGGGCTCTTCTGTCCAGCCGACCGGCACCCCGAGCCGCACAGCCGCCAGGCAGGCCAGCGCCTCGTCGGGATACAGGTGGTCCTTGGCGCCGAACGCGCCGCCCGCGTCCCCCGCGACCACATGGACGCGGTCGTGACTCAGGCCCACCGCCGCCGCGGCCTGCTGCCGGATGCCGTGCGGCACCTGGGTGGAGATCCATATCGTGAGGTCCGCGCCGTCGAAGGACGCGACGACGCCCCGGGGCTCCAGCGGGTACGGCGCGAGCCGGCCGAAGCGGAACGTCATCTCGACGACGTGGTCCGCCGCCGCGAACACCTCGTCGCAGTCGGCGTCCCCCAGCGTGAGGTCGGTGAGCACGTTGCCGTCCCAGCCCGCGTACAGGCGTGGCGCGTCCGGGCCGAGGGCGTGCTCGGGGTCGGTGACCGCGGGGAACCGCTCGAAGTCCAGTTCCAGCAGCGCGGCTCCCCGCGCGGCGATCTCGGGCGTGCGGGCGACGACCATGGCCAGCGGCTGCCCGGCGTAGCGGACGGCGTTCTCCAGCACCGGGTACGAGGTGATCCGCTGCCCCGGCGCCAGGACGATGCACGGCAGGCACACACCGGCGGCGTCCGGTGCGGTGATCACGTCAAGGACGCCCGGCACGGCACGCGCGGCCTTGGCGTCGCACCGGACCACCCGGCCGTGCGCGACGGGACTGCGGACGACGACGGCATGCGCCATCCCGGGAAGCCGCACCCGTCCGACGTAACGCCCCCTGCCGGCCAGCAGCCGTTCGTCCTCCTTGCGCCGGACCCCCTTCCCCACCACCGGCCCCGGCTCCGCGGCGCTCAACGAGGCCGCCTCGTGGTTTGTGTCCCGCGCCTCATGGCGATCCTCCTGCCGCTTGGGGAGTCGCCTCTGTAGTAACAGGTGCCGGTCCTCACCGAGCGGACCGGATAACCCCGCACAACACCCCCTTTCTGGACCAGTCCCGGCCCCGGTGCCCGCCGCATGCTCTGACGTGTGGACGTGACCATCAACGGCGCACCGTACGACCTGCCGGAAGGCACGACGGTGGCCGAGGTCGTGCGTGAGCTGACCGCCGTCACCAGCGGTGTCGCGGTCGCGGTCAACGACGAGGTCGTCGCCCGGGCCTCCTGGGGCACGACCCTGCTCGCCGAACGGGACAGGGTCGAGGTGCTCACGGCGGTCCAGGGGGGCTGACCGGAGGCGATCTCCAGCCCGGCCGCTGTCCGGCCACCGCGCTGAGCGTCAGATTCCGGCGAGGAGGTCGAGCAGGGCGGCGGCGGTGTGGACGTCCTCGGTGAGGGGGCGGTCCTCGGTGCGGGAGTCCAGCCTGGAAGCCACGACGGTGAAGGCACTGCTGAGAGGGGTGGCGATGCCCGGGGCGCGGTCGTGCAGAGCGCGTACGGCGGTGACCAGCTCGCAGGCCAGGACCAGGCGGTAGGCGCGGGCGGCCTTCAGGGTCTGCCGGGCGGCCTGGGAGGCGAAGCTGGCGTGTTCCTCCAGGCCGCGGGACAGGACGGCGTGGCCCAGTGAGGCGGGGTAGGCCCGGGCGCGCAGCTCGGCCAGGGCGGACGCGGCGGAGTACTCCAGGACCATCAGGCCCGAGCTGCCCTCGGGGCCGTCGGCGAGGAAGGGGCGCCGGCCGGTGAAGGCGGGGTCCATGAGGGACGTCACGCGGGCCGCCGACAGGTGCGCGGTGTTCAGCAGCGCCAGGCGCAGGTGGTCCAGCGTGAGGGTGAGCGTCGCCAGGTGGAAGCCGCCGTGGTGGTGCACGGTGACGGCGGGCACGTCCACGAGAGGGTTCTCGGCGGCGGCGTTGATCTCCAGGCCCAGCACCCGTTCCAGCTCGGCCGCCGCCTCCACGGCCGCGCCGTGCACCTGGGGGTGGCAACGGTAGGCGAACGGGTCCTGCACACGCGCCGGCTCGGGCCACGCGCCCGCCACCAGGCGGCGCGTCTCGGCGGCGACCGCGGCGGAACCCGGGTGGGGACGCATGGCGTGCACGTGGACGTCGTACGGCTCGTGCCCGGCGTCCACCGCGACCAGCGACAACGCCGCCACCACCTGCGCGGCCCGCAGCAGCCCGGCGGCGTCCGCCCAGCCGAGCGCCGCCTGGCCGACGGTCAGTGCCCCGCTGCTGCAGAACGCCAGGGCGTCCCCCGGCCGTAGGGTGACCGGCCCCGGAGAAGTGCCGTGCGCGTCCGTGGAGGCGGCCCAGCCCCGTTCACCGATCAGGGTGAGCGCCGTCTCCGCGAGCGCCGTCAGATCTCCCGTCCCGAGGGACCCGAGCTCATGCACCTCCGGAAGGTGTCCCGAGTTCAGCGCCCCCGCCATCGCCTCGGCGAACGCGGGATCGGTACCACCCCCACCGGCGAGGATCTGATTGGCCCGGACGGTCAGCATGGCCCGCACCTGTTCCGCCGGCACGAGGGCGCCGATCCCCCCGGCGTGACTGCGGAGCAACCTCAGCCCGTGATCGTCCCCCGCCGCGGCCTGAGTCCGGTTCGCCCCCACCCCGGTGGTCCGCCCGTACACCGGCCGCCGCCCCGCGACCTCCTCCACGGCCTTCCGTGCCGCCGCGGCCCGATCCAGCCCGTCCGGATGAAGCCGCACCGGCACACGGCGGCACGCGACGTCCGCGATGTCGGCCGGGCGTGCGCGGACACCGTCCAAGGTGATCGTTCGTGACGCCATGTGGATGAGCCCCTTTGGCCCACCATACGCGGAAACATGGGGTGACATGGGGTTTTGTGATGCCGGAGCGACCCGCGGAACCGGCCCCCGGGGTCGTCCGCCGGGGTCACTCGATGCCGGTCGCGGACCTCCGTGACCGGCTGCGGCCAAAGCGCCGGGTTGCGTTGACATGAAAACTTGCGGCGACGAGGATGCATGAAAAGATTCATTCATCAGGCCGAGGGGAGCGCTATGAACCGTTCGCCGGGCACAGCGGCTGAGGACGCGTCGCTGGTGGCGGCGCGGCTGCGCGAGATCGTGGACGGGCATCGGCTGTCGCCGTCACAACGGAGAATCGCGCGGTATCTGCTGGAAAGGCCGGCCGAGGCGGTGTTCCTCACCGGGAACGAGATCGCGGAGGCGGTGGGCATCAGCCAGCCGTCGGTGACGCGGTTCGCGTTCGCGCTCGGGTTCGGGGGCTTCCCGGAGTTCCGGGACCACCTGCGGGGAGCGCTGCGGGACGGGCGGCAGGACGAGGAGGAGCCGTCGGACCTCAACCCCGTGCAGGCGATGATCGACTCCGAGGTGCGTAACCTGGAGTCACTGCGGGACGGGCTGGCCGACACCACACACCTCAGCGAGGTCGCCGCCGGGCTGGCGGGGTCGCGGCCGTTGCCGGTGCTCGGGTTACGGGTGTCGGCGCCGCTGGCACAGTTGTTCGGCTACCTCGCGGCCAAGGCGCACCCCGACGTGCGGGTGATCGACACACCCGGGTCGGTGATGGAGGACCGGCTGAGCCGGGCCGCCGACGCCGGTGCCACCTGGGCTCTGGCCTTCGGCCTGCCCCGCTATCCCCGCGAGCTGCACGAGGGGCTGGTATGGGCGAGGAACGCCGGGCTGAAGGTGGCGTTGGTCACCGACCACACGGTGGGGCCGCTCGCCGAGCAGGCGGACGCGGTGCTGGCCGCGCCGGTCAGCTCCCGCTTCGCCTTCGACTCCCAGGCCGCGCCGACCGTGTTATGCGTCGCGCTGGTGCACTCCATGGTCGACGCGCTCCCCGTCCGGGAACAGGCCACCATCGAGGAGTTCGAGGACAGCGCCGCACGACGCCGGCTGTTCCTGCCCGCGTGAAGCCACCAAGGCCGGGCGTCGACCGAACCTGTCCAAGGACGACCCAACCTGCCCAAGTGAGAGCCGGGGAGGCCAACAGCCTCCGCCCAGTCCGGTCCTCACCGCCCGGTCCGGTCCGCCCCGCCCGGTACGCCCCGCCCCGCCCGGTCCGCCCCGCCCGGTCCGCCCCGCCCGGTCCGCCCCGCCCGGTCCGCCCCGCCCGGTCCGCCCCGCCCGGTCCGCACCGCCCTGCCCAGTCCGCCCCGCCCCGCCCCGTCCGGTCCGCCCGCCCCGTCCCGCCCTGCCTCGGTCCGGTCCGGCGCCCTGGCGCGGTCGGCGGGGACGTGCTGTGCGGTTTCGGGGGACGTGCCATGTCGTTTCGTTCGAGTGAGGGCCGTTCCTGGCCCGGTGATCGTGAATACCGAGTTGAGGAGATGACGTCATGAATGACCAGGGTCGCCGGGTGATCCGGTCACCGCGGGGTGCCGGGTTGTCCTGCCTCGGATGGCAGCAGGAGGCGGCGTACCGCATGCTGCACAACAATCTCGACCCCGAGGTGGCTGAGCATCCCGACAAGCTGGTGGTCTACGGCGGCACGGGGAAGGCGGCGCGGGACTGGCCCTCGTTCGACGCCATCGCGCGCACCCTCCAAGGGCTGAAGGGGGACGAGACGCTGCTCGTGCAGTCGGGGCGGCCGGTGGGGGTGCTGCGGACCCACGAGTGGGCGCCCCGGGTGCTGATCGCCAACTCCAACCTGGTGGGCGACTGGGCCACCTGGGAGGAGTTCCGGCGGCTGGAGGCGCTGGGGCTCACCATGTACGGGCAGATGACCGCCGGGTCGTGGATCTACATCGGCACCCAGGGCATCCTGCAGGGCACCTACGAGACGTTCGCCGCCGTCGCCGCCAAACGGTTCGGCGGGTCGCTGGCCGGCACGGTCACGCTGACCGCCGGGCTCGGCGGCATGGGCGGGGCGCAGCCGCTGGCCGTCACCATGAACGGCGGGGTGGCCATCTGCGTGGAGTGCGACCCCTCGCGCATCGCCCGGCGCATCGAGCACCGCTACCTCGACGTCCAGGCCACCGACCTCGCCGACGCGCTGCGGCTCGCGGCCGAGGCCCGCGCCGAGCGCCGTCCGCTGTCCATCGGCCTGCTCGGCAACGCCGCCGAGGTGCTGCCCGAGATGCTCGCCATGGACGCACCCATCGACATCGTCACCGACCAGACCTCCGCGCACGACCCGCTGTCGTACCTGCCGCTCGGCATGGCGTTCGACGACATGCGGGACGAGGCGGCCAAGGACCCCGCCGGGTTCACCCTGCGCGCCCGCGACTCCATGGCCCGGCATGTCGAGGCGATGGTCGGCTTCCTGGACAAGGGCGCCGAGGTCTTCGACTACGGCAACTCCATCCGGGGCGAGGCCAAGCTGGCCGGGTACACCCGGGCGTTCGACTTCCCCGGGTTCGTCCCCGCCTACATCCGCCCGCTGTTCTGCGAGGGCAGGGGCCCGTTCCGCTGGGCCGCCCTCTCCGGCGACCCCAAGGACATCGCGGCCACCGACCGCGCCGTCCTCGACCTGTTCCCGGAGAACGAATCCCTGGCCCGCTGGATCCGCCTCGCCGGCGAGCGCGTCGCGTACCAGGGCCTGCCGGCCCGCATCTGCTGGCTCGGCTACGGCGAACGTGACCGCGCCGGTCTGCGCTTCAACGAGATGGTCGCCTCCGGCGAGCTGTCCGCCCCCGTGGTCATCGGCCGCGACCATCTGGACACCGGCTCCGTGGCCTCCCCGTACCGCGAGACCGAGGCCATGCTCGACGGCTCCGACGCCATCGCCGACTGGCCCCTTCTCAACGCCATGGTCAACGTCGCCTCCGGCGCCTCCTGGGTCTCCATCCACCACGGTGGGGGCGTCGGCATCGGCCGCTCCATCCACGCCGGCCAGGTCGCCGTCGCCGACGGCACCCCTCTGGCCGCGCAGAAGCTGGAACGCGTCCTCACCAACGACCCCGCCACCGGTGTCATCCGGCACGTCGACGCCGGGTACGACCGCGCGGAGGAAGTCGCCGCCGAGCGCGGCGTCACCATCCCGATGGCGGACCCGCGATGACCACGCTGCGGGCGAGCTTCGAGGCGGTCTGGGCGGAGCTCGCGGCGATCGGGGACGGCGGGCCCGCCGGGTACCACCGGTTCGCGTGGACGGCCGTCGATCTGGAGCTGCGGGAGTGGTTCGCCCGGCAGGCCGCGTCGCGGGACATGCGCTGCGAGCGGGACCGCAACGGCAACCTGTGGGCCTGGTGGGGGGAGCCGGGCCCCGGGGCGGTGGTCACCGGCAGCCACCTCGACAGTGTGCCGGGGGGCGGGGCGTATGACGGGCCGCTGGGGGTGGTGTCGGCGTTCCTCGCCGTCGACGAGTTGCGGGCGCGTGGTGTGACGCCGTCCCGGCCGATCGCCGTGGTGAACTTCGCGGACGAGGAGGGGGCGCGGTTCGGGGTGGCGTGCGTCGGCAGCCGCCTGCTCACCGGCGTCCTCGCCCCCGGCACCGCCCGGGCGCTGCGGGACGGCGACGGTGTGACGCTCGCCGAGGCGATGCGCGCCGCCGGGGCCGACCCCGAGGCGATCGGGCGTGACGACGAAGCGTTGTCCCGCATCGAGGTGTTCGTGGAGTTGCACATCGAGCAGGGCCGCGGGCTGGTGGACCTCGGCGCCCCGGTGGGCGTGGCGGCGGCCATCTGGCCGCACGGCCGATGGCGGTGCACCTTCCACGGCGCGGCCGACCACGCCGGCACCACCCGCCTCGCCGACCGCCGCGACCCCATGCTCCCGTTCGCCACCACCGTGCTCGCCGCCCGCGCCGCGGCCGAGCGGCTCGGCGGCCTGGCAACCTTCGGCAAGGTCCTCGTCACCCCGAACGGCACCAACGCCATCCCGTCCCGCGTCGACGCCTGGCTCGACGCCCGCGCCCCCCGCGAGGAGACGGTGCGGGACATCCTCTCCGAGGTCACCCGTGCCGCCGAGCACGCGTCCGCCGAGCACGGCGTACGGACCGAGGTGGTGCCCGAGTCGTACACCCCCGTGGTCGAGTTCGACACGGCCCTGCGTGACCACATCGCCAAAATCCTCGGCGGCGTGCCGGAGGCAGCCGCGCGGAATGGTCTGGTGGGGGGTCTCGGCGGTGTGCCGGAGGTGGCCGTGCGGGATGGTCTGGTGGGGGGTCTCGGTGGTGTGCCGGAGGTGGTCGTGCGGGATGGTCTGGTGGGGGGTCTCGGTGGTGTGCCGGAGGTGGTCGTGCGGGATGGTTCGGTGGGGGGTCTCGGCGGTGTGCCGGAGGTGGTCGTGCGGGATGGTTCGGTGGGGGGTCTCGGCGGTGTGCCGGAGGTGGTCGTGCGGGATGGTTCGGTGGGGGGTCTCGGCGGTGTGCCGGAGGTGGCCGTGCGGGATGGTTCGGTGGGAAGTCTCGGCGGTGTGCCGGAGGCGGCCGTGCCGGATGATTCGGTGGGGAGTCTCGGTGGTGTCCGGGAAGCGGGTGTGCGGGAGGGGCTGGTGGGGGGTGTCGGGGGTGTGCCTGTGCTTCCCACTGGTGCTGGGCACGATGCCGGCATTCTGTCCGGTTACGTGCCTGCGGCCATGGTGTTCGTGCGCAACCCCACCGGTACGAGCCACAGTCCCGAGGAGTACGCCGACGTCGGGGATTGCGTTGTCGGTGTCGCCGCGCTGGCGGCTGTGCTGGAGGATCTGGCCACCATGCCGGGAGGGAGCAACCGGACGTCGCGGGAGTGACAGGCGTGGCATGCTGGTCACTTTCGTCCTGTCGGGGTAGTCGTCCGGCGGGCAGTAGCGGAAGGTGAGCGGGGGACATACGTGCCGGTGTACTACGCGGATCATGCGTGGCTGGGCGGGGACGGGGTCGTGGCGGGGGTGGTGGTCGAGGTCGCCGGGGAGGTCATCACCGATGTGCGGCAGGAGGCGGGTGGGGTGCCGCCGGGGGCCGTGCACCTGCGGGGGGTGACGATCCCGGGTATGGCGAACGCGCACTCGCACGCTTTCCACCGGGCGTTGCGGGGGCGGACCCAGCGGGACCGGGGGACGTTCTGGACGTGGCGTGAGCAGATGTACCAGGTGGCGGGGCGGCTGACACCGGAGACGTACCACCGGCTGGCCACGGCGGTGTACGCGGAGATGGCGCTCGCGGGCATCACGTGCGTCGGCGAGTTCCACTACCTGCACCATGACGCCGAGGGGCGCCGCTACGCCTCCCGCAACGCGATGGGCGAGGCGGTGATCGCCGCCGCCGGCGACGCGGGCATCCGCGTCACGCTGCTGGACGCCTGCTACCTCACCGGCGGCTTCGGCATCCCGCTGGTGGGCCCGCAGACGAGGTTCACCGACCTCAGCGCCACCGCCTGGGCCAACCGTGTGGACGACCTCCTGGACGACGTCACCGGCCGGAGCGAGGCCACCGGTGGCGCGTTCGGCGGTCACGCCCGGGTCGGCGCCGCCGTGCACTCGGTCCGCGCCGTCCCCGCCGACGAGATCGGCATCGTGGCCGGCTGGTCCCGCGCCCGCGGCGTGCCGCTGCATTTCCACCTGTCCGAGCAGACCGCCGAGAACGACGCCAGCCAGGCCGCGCACGGCCGCACCCCCACGGAGTTGCTCGCCGACCACGGCGCCCTCGGCCCCGCGTCGTCGGCCGTCCACGCGACCCACCTGACCAAGACCGACATCGCCCTGCTCGGCACTTCAGGCACCACCGTCTGCGCCTGCCCCACCACCGAACGCGACCTGGCCGACGGCATCGGCCCCCTGCGCACCCTCGCCGACGCCGGCACCCCCCTGTCCCTGGGCAGCGACAGCCATGCCGTCATCGACCTCTTCGAAGAGTCCCGCGCCGTAGAGCTCGACGAACGCCTCGCGACCCGCCACCGCGGCCACTGGCGCGCCACCGACCTCCTCCACGCCGCCACAGAAACCGGCCACGCCTCCCTGGGCTGGCCAGAAGCGGGCCAGATCCGCCCCGGCGCCCCCGCCGACCTCGTCACCGTCTCCCTGGACTCGGTCCGCCTCGCCGGCGCCGACCCGAACACCCTTCTCGAATCCCTCGTCTTCGCCGCCACGAGCGCCGACGTCCGCGAGGTCGTCGCCACCGGCCGCCACATCGTCTCCGACGGCCGCCACCTGCTGACCGGCGACGTCCCGGCCCTGCTGTCGGCGGCCGTCGAAGAGGTGACCCGAGGCGATTGACCCGTCTGTCTGTGCGCTGAGCCCGTCGGCGCGCCGGGAGCGGGCCGGGGTGTGAGAGCGTGTACGGCGGCATGGTCGGGAACGGGTGATCGAGGGGGCCGGGGTGGCGTCGTTGCTGGTGGAGGGGATCGGGGTGCTGGTCACCAACGGGCCGGAGGGTGGGGTGGCGCGGGACGCGGCGCTTGTGGTGGAGGACGGGGTCGTGGTGTGGGCGGGGGAGCGGAGGGGGGCGCCTCAGGGGGTTGAGGAGAGGGTGGAGGCCGGGGGGCGGGCGGTGGTTCCGGGGTTTGTGGACAGTCATGCGCATCTGGTGTTCGCGGGGGATCGGGCGGAGGAGTTCGCGGCGCGGATGGCGGGGCGGGCGTACAGCGCGGGGGGGATCAGGACGACGGTGGGGGCTACTCGGGCGGCTACGGATGAGGAGCTGGCGGGGAATGTGGGGCGGCTGGCCGGGGAGGCGGGGCGGGCGGGGACGACGACGATCGAGTGCAAGTCGGGGTATGGGCTGACGGTCGCGGACGAGGTGCGGAGTCTGCGGGTGGCTCGGGGGTTCACCGAGGAAGTGACGTTTCTGGGGGCGCATGTGGTGCCGCCGGAGTACGCGGGGCGGGCGGACGAGTATGTCGATCTGGTGCGGGGGGAGATGCTGGACGCCTGCGCGCCGCACGCCAAGTGGATCGATGTGTTCTGTGAGCGGGGGGCGTTCGACGGGGAGCAGACCCGGGCGATCCTGGAGGCGGGGGTGGCCAGAGGGTTGGGTCTCCGGGTGCACGCGGGGCAGCTCGGGGAGGGGCCGGGGGTGCGGATCGCGGTCGAGATGGGGGCCGCGTCGGCCGATCATGTGACGCATCTGACCGACGCGGACGTGGACGCGCTGGCGTCCGGTGACACGGTGGCCACGCTGCTGCCGGGGGCGGAGTTCTCGACACGGTCGCCGTACCCGGACGCCCGGCGCCTGATCGACGCCGGGGTGACCGTGGCGCTGGCCTCCGACTGCAACCCGGGGTCCAGTTACACCACCAACATGCCGTTCTGCATCGCCCTGGCGGTGCGTGAGATGCGCATGACGCCGGAGGAAGCGCTGTGGGCGGCCACCATGGGCGGGGCCCGGGCGTTGCGGCGTACCGATGTGGGGCACCTGACGCCGGGGGCCCGGGCCGACTTCGTGATGCTGGACGCGCCGTCCCCGGTTCACCTGGCGTACCGGCCTGGGGTGCCGCTGGTGTCGCGGGTCTGGCGGGCGGGGCGCGAACTCGGCCGTGAGTCGCCGGTCTCGCGGCGGGGCCGCGAGTTCGGATGAGGCGACCGGCTCCACGGCAGGTCGCGGGCTCGGCTAGAAGTAGCCGGTCCCGGTGAGGGTGACCGGGGCGGTGCCGGTGTTCCTCACGCGGTAGCGGATGCACGTGGGCGGCGCGCCGGTCACCGCGGCGACGTGCGGGGCGTGGTCGCCGGCGGGGATGGCGACGGTGCCGAGGTACCGCCCCCGGCAGTTGCCGATCTTGATCTCCACCGGCCCGGGGTTGTCACTGAGCTGCACCAGCACGACGCCGCGGTAGGGCGTGGTGGGGGTGAGCTCGGGGGTGAGGAACGTCTCGGTACCCGGGGCGACGGTGCCGCTGATCCTGATCGTGGCGGCGCTCGCGGACGGCGCCGCGGTGACGACGAACCCGGCGGCGGCCAGCGCGATGACCGCGGGGATGTAACGCATGTGCAGCTCCTTAACTGATCGTTGAACCGACCAGGCGATGCTACAGAGCGTCACTTGATGATTACGTTGAGCTTTACTGTTTCTGGGAACTGGACACGGCCCAGGTGTCGCGCAGGTCGGTCTTGAGCACCTTGTCCACGGCGGAGCGGGGGCGCCGCTCGACCGGCACGAGGTGTCTTGGCGCTGGTGACGCGCTGTGCGGGGTGGTGGGTGTGGCGGTGCCTGCGGGGGTTCGGGGGCGGGGGTGGGGGGTGATTGGCCGGTTCCATACCGGGGCTGAACCGAATCCGAACTTCGGGATCTTAGTCTGCGAGCGACTACGCGGTGGCGGGGAATGGAGTCCGGGCATGGCGATGAGTTCTGGCGACCCCATCAACTTGAGTGGACTGCTGGACGGGCTCGCCGGGGCCTTGAGTGAGGAGGAGAGTGCGCTGGTGCGCTCCTGGCTGGTGCCGGAGAGTGTCAAGGCGCCTCGGGGGCTCGGGGCGGGGCGGGAGAGGGTGGTGCAGGAGTTCGGGCGGCCGGTGGAGGGGGATCCGCAGGGGGTCCGGCGGGTGGGGGTCATCGGTGGGGGGACGGCGGGGTATCTGACGGCGCTGGCGTTGCGGGCGAAGAGGCCTTGGCTGGATGTGACGCTGGTCGAGTCGTCCACCGTGCCGATCATCGGGGTGGGGGAGGCGACGGTGCCGTTGATGGTGACGTTCCTGCATCACTATCTCGGGATCGACCCCATGGAGCTTTATCGCGAGGTGCGGCCGACGTGGAAGCTCGGCATCCGGTTCGACTGGGGGCCGGACCCGGACGGGTTCATGGCGCCGTTCGACTGGGGGTCGAACTCGATCGGGATGCTCGGGTCGCTGGCCGAGCAGGGGAACATCAACGCCTTCACGTTGCAGTCGCTGATGATGACGGCGGACCGCACCCCGGTGTTCGCGCCGGACGACGAGCCGGTCTCGCTGATGAAGTACCTGGCGTTCGCCTACCACCTGGACAACGAGCGTTTCGTCCGGTTCCTCACGGGCCTTGCTCGGTCCCGCGGCGTCGGGCACCTCGACGCCAAGATCGCCGAGGTGGTACCCGCGGGGCCCGACTGGATCGATCACCTGGTCACCACCGACGGGCGGCGGCTGGAGTTCGACTTCTACGTGGACTGCAGCGGCTTCCGCTCCCTGCTGCTCGGCCAGGCGCTGAACACCCCGTTCCACAGCTACTCCGACAGCTTGTTCACCGACCGCGCGGTCACCGGCAACGTCCCGCACGGCGGGCTGCTCAAGCCGTACACCACCGCGAGGACCATGGACGCGGGCTGGTGCTGGAACATCCCGACCAGGGAGAGCGACCACCTCGGGTACGTCTACTCCTCGGCCGCGATCAGCGACGACGAGGCCGCCGCCGAGCTGGCCCGGTGTTTCCCCGGCGTCACCCCGCCGCGGCTGGTGCGGTTCCGGGTGGGACGGCACGAGTCGGCGTGGCGGGGCAACATGATGGCCATCGGGAACTCCTACGGCTTCGTGGAGCCCCTGGAGTCCAGCGGGCTGCTGATGATCACGCAGGGCATCCTGGCCCTGGTCCGTTCGATGCCCGCCTCCTGGAGCGACCCGGTCGGCCGCGAGGTCGTCAACTCGGTGCTCGGCAAGAAGTGGGACGAGATCCGCTGGTTCCTGTCCGTGCACTACCGCTTCAACACGCGCCTGGACACCCCCTTCTGGCGGGAGGCGCGCAGCCTCACCGACATCTCGGGCCTGCGGCCCCTGCTGGAGGTGTACGCCGCCGGCGCCCCGCTGCGGCTGCGCGACAAGCTGACCCAGCTCCATCTCGGGCTCACCGCGCCGACCTTCTACGGCCTGGAGGGCGTCGACTGCGTGCTGCTCGGACAGAAGGTCCCGACGCGGCTGCTGCGCTCGGCCGAGCCGATCGAGCGGTGGCGGGCCCGCAAGGCCGCGGCCGACGTGCTGGTACGCCAGGCGTTGCCGCAGGCGGAGGCGCTGGCCCTGTTCGACGCCGAGCCGCGCCTGCACGACGAGCTGATCAAGGACAGGGACGGCTGGGTCGCCAAGTCCGCCCCCACCCTCTGATCCCGGGGGCAAGCGATGACGCGCCAGCTCGACTCCATCGCCTCCGACCGGTTCCGCAACCTGATGAGCACGTTCCCGAGCGGCGTCGCCGTGGTGACCACCGCGGGACGGTGCGGCACGCCGTACGGCATGACCGTTTCGTCGTTGTGCAGCCTGTCGCTGGAGCCCGCGCTGCTGCTGGTGTCGCTGCGCCGCGGCAGCGAGACCCTGGCCGAGGTGGAGTACGCCGGCGTCTTCGCGGTGAACCTCCTGCACCAGGACGGCAGGGAGGCGGCGATCGTCTTCTCCTCGCCGGTCCCGTCCCGCTTCGCCGTGGTCGGCTGGGACACCACCCCGATCTGGTCGCTGCCCGCGCTGCCCGAGCACGCGCACACCACGATGGAGTGCGCGGTGGACAACGTGGTCGGCGCGGGCGACCATACTCTCGTGATCGGCAAGGTGGTCGGCGCCACGGCGTGGCGGCCGGACGCCGCGCCGTTGCTGTACGGGTTGCGGCGCTACGAGGCCTGGCCCGAGTGAGTCACCCGCCCCGGTCGCCGCGCTGAGCGGGGATAACGGGCCGCCATGTGCCCGGTTTGAGAATAGTTAATAACTGTTATCCCCTTCGTGAATTGCGCCGTATTCATGGTGCCTACTCCCGTTCTCTTGACACTTAAGTCGTGACATCGTTAGCTGTAAGGGTGGGAGTGATCACCGTCGCGGTTTCCCTGCAATTACCCGCGGCCAGTACGAAAAGCACGCCCGGTCGGCGCAGATTCACGGTGAGGGCTTGTTGAGCGCCGTTAGGGCCCCCTTGCTCGGCCGGCTCCATGATTCCCCTGTCACCGTAGACCTGCGATCCTCGCGGCCCTCAGTGTCATGGCCGTCGCCCCCGGCGGGCGACCCTGCCGTCCCGCTGCCCTGTGTCGTGCTCGCCGACCGGGCCGGCCGTGCCGAGTTCGCCGCGCTCCAGCGCACCCTGGCCACGCTCGGCGTGCCGAGCGTCCACGTCGAGGCGGGCGCGGCGCCGGGCCTGTCGGTCGTGCCGGGGGACGGCACGATCACCTTGGACGGCCGCCTGGTCGCGCCGACCGTCGTGTGGGCGCGGGACCTGCCGCCGGGCCCCGTCCCGGCGGACGCCGCCGCCCGGGTCCGCGCCGACTCCTGGCGCGCGCTCGTGGGCCAGCTCCGCGCGCTCGCGCCGACGGCCCTGCCGGGCGGCGCCCCCGGGCGGCTGGAGCAGCTCGCCGGGGCGGCGCGCGAGGGTGTCCGCACCCCGCGCACCGTCGTCACCACCGACCCCGGCCCGGCCGCCGCCGCGATGCCCGGCCCGTACGTCGTGGTGAAGGTGCTGGACGAGCACTTCGTGGAGACCGCCCCCGGCCTGCTGGTCGGGGTGTTCCCCGAGGTGGTGCCGCGGGAGGACGCCGCGCGCTGGGCGCCGCTCGACTTCCCCGTCATCGTGCAGGAGCACGTCCGGCACGACGCCGAGCTGCGGGTGTACCACCTCGACGGCGCCGTCCACGCGTACGCGGTGACCAAGAGCGCGCCGGACGCCCTGTGGCGCGACGCCGCGTCGGTGGCCGTCGCCCCGGTGCCCTCGCCGCCCGCGGTCACCGAGGCGGTGCGACGGCTGTCCGCGCGCTGGTGCCTCGCCTTTGGAGCGTTCGACGTCCTGCTGGACGGCGAGGACGTGGTGTTCCTGGAGGTCAACGCGGACGGCGACTGGCGGTGGTACGAGTCGAGGGCGGGTGACCGCGCGGTGTCGCTCGCCGCCGCGCGGATGGTACGCGAGCTGCACCTTCAGGCGTCACGGCGCGCGGACCGGCCGCCGCCGATCGGTGTCGTCGATTTCCTCATGCTGGGCACCCGGAACGGCCCCCTGGGCCGGTGACCGTCGGTCGCCGCGTAGTCACATCGAGGGGGAGGCATGAGTCAGGGAGCACCATTACAATGCTCGATACTCGGGCCGCTGGAGGTCCGGGCCGGAGGTGTCAGGGCCGTCATCGGGGCGCCGAAACAGCGGTTGCTCCTGGCCATATTGTTATGCCGTGTCAATATGGTCGTCCCCTCCATTCAGTTGATCGACGCGTTGTGGGGCGATATTCCCCCGCGCACCGCGCGCAAGAATCTCCAGGTGTACGTCTCCGCGCTGCGCAAGATCGTCGGTGACCGCATCGATTTCCAGGGCTGGGGCTACAGCTTCCGCGCCGAGCGTGACGAGGTGGACCTGCTGAGGTTCCAGGAGGCCGCGCGGACCGGCCGGGGCGCCGTACGCGGCGGCGCCCCCGGCGTCGCGGCCGAGCTGCTCGGCGAGGCCGTCAGGCTGTGGCGCGACCAGCCGCTGGCCGAGTTCTCCCACGTGCCGCTGGTGTCCCGGGAGGTCGGCCGGTTCACCGAGCTGTTCCTGTCGGTGTACGAGGACTGGGCCGAGCTGGAGATCGAGCTCGGCCGGCACGTGGAGGCGCTGAACGGCCTTGATCTGGTCGCGGCGCGGTTCCCCACCCGCGAGCGCATCGCCGCGGCCCGCATGACCGCGCTGGCCCGCTGCGGCCGCACCTCCGAGGCGTTGTCGCACTTCGAGGGCCTGCGCCGCCACCTGGCCGCCGAGATGGGCATCGACCCGAGCCCGGTGCTGAAGTCCCTCTACCAGGACATCCTGCGTGGCGCGGGCGCACCCGCCCTGCCCCGGGGCGGCGGCGCCCCGGCGAAGCCGGTCCAGGCCGCGGTCAACCAGCTTCCCCGCGACGTCGCGGACTTCGTCGGCCGCGAGCGTGAGGTGCGCCGCATCGCCGACGAGCCGTCCCCGGTCACCTTGATCACCGGCGATCTCGGCATCGGCAAGACGACGCTCGCGGTGCACGTCGCGCACATGGTGGCCCCGATGTTCCCCGACGGCGCGGTGGTGCTGCCGCTGCGGCGCCGCGGCGGCGCGCCGCGGCCGATCCCGGAGATCCAGCGGGAACTGCTGGAGGCCGCGGGGGTGAGCGTGCCCGGGGTGCGCGACGAGGACGTCCTGGCCTCGGTGTGGCGGTCCTGGCTGGCCAACCGCCGCATCGTGCTCATCCTGGACGACGCACCCGACGAGGCCAGCGTCCGTGCGCTGCTGCCCGGCGCCGGCGCCAGCAGGGTGCTGGTGACGAGCCGCAGCAGGCTCAGCGGGCTGGAGTCGGTGACCCGGGTCGGCCTCGGGGAGTTGTCGGCCGAGGAGGGCACCGAGTTCCTGCGCCGCATGATCGGCGCCGAGCGGGTGCTGGGCGACCCGGCCGCCGTCACCGCCATCTTCGAGCGGTACGGCCTGTCACCGCTGATCCTGCGGGTGCTCGGCGGCCGGTTCGCCGGGCTGCCGCACGTGCCGCTCGCCCGGCTGGCCGACCGCCTCGGCCGGGCCGAGAGCGTGCTGGACGAGTTCGTCGCCGGGGACCTGTCGCTGCGGGAACGTTTCGAGGACGGCTACAACCGGCCGTCGTGGACACCCTGGGCGGCGTTCCGCACGCTCGGCGCGCTGGAGCCGCCGCCGTTCAGCCACGACCAGCTCGTCGGCACCCTGGACGCCACCGGGCTGCCGGCCGAGCGGGTCATCGAGTCGCTGCTGGAGGCCAACATCCTCTCGGTGCCGGACCACGAGGTGACGGCGCACGCCATGCTGTACACCATGTCACCGCTCGCGCATCGTTTCGCGGTCGAGCTGCACCGGGTCGGCGGCGCCTGAGCCCTCCGCCACGGGCTCCTCGTCGGGCGAGCCGTGCGGCACGACCTCCCCGGCGCCGCTCAGCACGAGCTCACCGGGAGCGGTGCCGTCGTCAGGGGGAGCCGGGTCGCCGCCGGGCGCGGGGCCGTCCAGGCTGCGCAGCCCGGGGCCCATCGCGGCGACCGCGACGTTCACCGCGAGCAGCCCGCCGATGACCAGCAGCGCGCCCGGCCCGCCGACGTACTGCGCCAGCACGCCGCCGACCAGCGGCGCGAGCGGCGTCAGCCCCATGCTGGCCGTGCCGAACAGCGACGTCAGCCGGCCCATCATCGCGTCGGGCACCATGGTGGCGACCAGTACCTGCAGCGCCACGTTCAGCGCCGGCACCGCGACCATCGCGAGGAACAGCGGGACCGTGGGCCAGTAGGCGCCGAACGGCAGCGCGGTCGCGCACACCATCAGCGCGAAGAACCCCACCACCGCGAGCATGAGCCGTCCCGGCGGCAGCAGCGCGCCGATCCGCGCCGACACCATCGCGCCGAGCAGCCCGCCGAGCCCCATGCCGGCCAGCACCAACCCGGTCACCGTCGGGTCGCCGCCGCGTGCCTCGATCATCACGATGACCGGCAGCAGCAACGCGTTGGCCACCAGGTTGGACACCAGGGAGAACGTCAGCCCGGCGCGCAGCCCCCGCTGCCGCCACAACCAGCCGCCCGCCTCGGCGATGTCGGCCCGCATGCGGGTCTTCTGCCGCCGCGCCGCGGCCTCCGGGTGCCGGGGCACCTTGGCGAGCACGACGCACACCAGCGAGATCAGGTACGTCAGCGCGTCCACGGCGAACGGCACGACCCGGCCGAGGGCGAACAGGAAACCGCCGAGCGGCGGGCCGGCAAGCGACGCCGCGTGGCTGCGCGCCTCCTCCTGCGCGTACGCCGAGGAGAGCTGCGCGGGGGCGACCACCGCGCGGATGGCGGCGGCGCGGGCGGGGCTGAAGAACGCGTCGGCCGTGCCGTTGATCACGGCGACCACGGCGATCTGCCACAACGCCACCTGGTCGGCGAGGATCGCCAGGGTCAGCGCGGTCAGGCTGGCGAACCGCACCGCCTCGGCGGCGATCAGGATGCGGCGCCGGTCCCACCGATCCACCCACACCCCCGCGGGCAGCGACACCAGCAGGTTGGTGGTGATGCGGAACGCGCTGACCAGACCCGCCAGCGCGGGGGAGCCGGTGATGGCGAGGATCAGCAGCGGGAAGGCCAGCCAGGTCAGCGTCGTGCCGAAGCCCGACGTCGCCGCGCCGATCCACAACATCTGGAAGCGGAAGTTGCGCCTCAGCGGCGGGAGCTCGCTCATGTGGTCACCTTCGTCGGTGGGTGTGCCGTTTCACCAGGCGCGCTCCTCGGGGGGCTCCCCGTGCGGGCGCACGAGCAACTCGGCGAGGCCCCGGTTGAGGATGTTGCCCCGCCAGCGCGCGGGGCCCGGCACCAGGGTGATGCCGGGGAGGCGGCCGAGCACCGCGGCCAGCGCCACGCCGAGCTCCAGCCGGGCCAGCGGGGCACCCGGGCAGTAGTGCGGGCCGAGCCCGAACGTCATGTGCTTGGCGGCGCCGGCCCGGTCCAGGTCCAGCAGGTCGGGGTCGGGGTGCCGCTCGGGGTCGCGGTTGGCGGCGGCGATGGACAGCAGCACGCGGGCACCCGCTGGGATGACCGCGTCCCCGGCCGGGACGTCCTCGCTGGCGAACCGCAGGGTGGCGAACGGCCCCGGCGGGTGGAAGCGCAGCAGCTCGTCCACGGCGTTCGGCAGCGCGTGCGGGCAGGCGCGCAGCGCGGCCAGGTCCGCCGGGCGGGTCAGCAGCTCCCGCAGGGACATGCCGATCACCTGGGCGGTGGTCTCGTACGCGGCGAGCAGCAGCGACGCGCCGAGCGACACGACCTCCCGCTCCTCCACCCCGCCGGCCGGGTCCCACGCGCGCAGGATCGAGGACAGCACGTCGTCGCCCGGCGCGGCCAGCCGCCGCCGCGTCAGCTCGTGGAAGAACGCGTCGAGCCGGTCCATGCCGGCGGTGGCGGCCTCGCGGTCCCGCACAGGGAACACCGAGGCGACCCAGGTGTACAGGTCGCCGCGCACCGCGGGGTCCAGGTCGAACAGCTCGCACATGACCTGGAAGGAGAAGGGGTGCGCGAAGTCCGCCATCAGGTCGGCCACCGGCCGGTCGGCGAGCGTTTCGAGCAGCCCGGCCGCGACCGCCTCGGCCACCGGCCGGTACGCCTCGACGCGCTGCGGCGTGAACCACGGCACGGCCAGCCGCCGGATGCGGGTGTGGTGCGGCGGGTCGTAGTTGACGAGGCTGACGTCGAGCGCCCGGCGCCGCGGCCCCGAGTGGTCCTGGTCACCCTGCAGGGACAGGCGCGGGTCGGTGAACGCGGCCCGCACGTCGGCGTCCCGGGTGACGATCCACACCGGCCGGCCGGACGGCGTCAGCACCCGCGTCACCGGGCACTCCGCGCGGTACCCGGCGAGCAGCGGGTACGGGTCGGCGGGGAAGCTCTTGTCGAACGGCGACGGCCGGGCCTTCGGCGTGGTCATGGGCGGGCTCCCGTCGGGGTCGCCGGTGCGCTCGAGACGGTCGAGACGACGTGGCCCGCGGCGGCCGCGGCGCCGCCGGCGTCCCGCAGCCGGGCCCCGAGCCACCGCGCGCGGCGCCGCACGGTCTCGCGGGTCAGGGCGCGATCGAGGGCGCCGGTGAGCGCGGCGGCGGTGCCCTCACCGGGGAACCGGACGGCGACGCCGGCGCGCTCGCACGCGTCCGCGAGCAGCGGCTGCTCCGAGCCGGCCGGCGCCACGGCGAGCGGCCTGCCGTGGCGCAGGGCGGCGAGCACGGGGGAGCTGGTGCCGCTGGTGAGCACCATCTCGGACAGCTCGATCAGCGGACCCATGTACGGCACGCGGACCGTGACGATGTCGGCCCGCGGGGCGGCCCGCGGGCCGCCGGAGCGGCCGAGCTCCACCACGGCCTGGTACGGGCCGCCGGTGAACGCCGCGTTGAGCCGCGGCCACAGGCTCGTCCCGCCGAACTCCCGGCCGAGGTGCACGTACACCACCGGCTTGCCGGAACGGGCGAGCAGCCCCGCCACCCGGCACGTCTCGGCCGGGGCGGGCCGCGGCTCCCAGTGGCACGGGCCCACGTGGCGCACCCCGTGCGGCAGGACGGCGCCGGGGTACTCCAGGGCGGGGTCGCCGCGCAGCAGCAGGCCGGCGCCGATCAGCGGCCGGTCGGCCGGGCGGTCGTGGCGCCGGGGCAGGCCGGTGCGCTCCCGCAGGGCCCGGTAGTGGCGCAGCAGCTCACCCAGCCGCCACTCCCGCTGCGCGAGGTGCTCAGGCTCGCCGTCCCCGCCCGCGCGGTACGGCCACAGGTGGGCGGCGAAACCGAGCACGGTGACCGGCAGGTCCAGCGCCTCACCGGCCAGCAGCGCCCCGTGGCTCAGCACCGACGCCACCAGCGCGTCCGCCCCGGTGTCCCGGGCGGCGGCGACCACGGCCCGGTACTGCTCGTGTCCCGTCATCATCCAGCGGCCGACGGAGAACGCGCCGGTCCCGCCGTACGCGGCGGCGTCCAGCGCGGTCAGCCCCGCCTCCTGGGCGGCACGCGCCGCGCCGGGGCGGCCGAGCACGGCGACCGTGTGGCCGCGCCGCCGCAGCTCCACACCCACCGCGAGCGCCGGGTACAGGTAACCCGGGTCGCTGAACGGGCACAGCAGGACGTTCATGCCGGCGTGGTGCCCGCGGACGCCGGGACCGTGGCGGCCCGGGCGGTGCTCCCGGCCGCCGTGGCCGCCGCCGGGGCGGCGACCGCGGGCGTGGCGAGGCCGAGGTGGCGGGCCAGGAAGGCGAAGGCGTCGGCGAGCAGCGCGGTGGTGCGGGACGCGGCGCGGGCGCCGTGGCCGACGTCGCGCTCCACGCGGAGCAGCACCGGGCCCGGGCCGGTGGACGCGTGCTGGAGCAGCGCGCACATCTTGCGGGAGTGGGAGGGGTCCACCCGGGTGTCGCCCTCGGCGGCGGCGAACAGCACCGGCGGGTACCGCACGCCCTCACGGACCCGGTGGTAGGGGGAGTAGGCGCGCAGCACCGCGAAGTCCTCGGGGTCGGCCACGCTGCCGTACTCCGGCCGCCAGCTCGGCCCCATGCCGTGCCGCTCGTAGCCGAGCATGTCGAGCAGCGGAGCGACGCAGACCACGGCGCCGTACTTCTCCGGGTGCTGGGTCAGCGCGGCACCCGCCAGCAGCCCGCCGTTGGACTCCCCGGTGACGCCGATCATGCCGGGCGCCGTCCAGCCCCGCTCGATGAGGTGGTCGGTCGCGGCGTCGAGGTCGTCGAAGACGTTCTGCTTGCGCGGCCCGGTGCCGGCGTGGTGCCACGTCTCGCCCTCCTCGCCGCCGCCGCGCACGCAGGCGACGGCGTAGACTCCGCCGGCCTCGATCCAGGCGAGCGCCTGCGGCATGTACCCGGGCGACATGGACACCCCGAACCCGCCGTAGCCGGTCACGATCGCGGGCCGCGGCCGGTCCGGCACCCCCCGGGAGGACAGGACGAACATGCGCACCGGCGTGCCGTCCTTGGAGGGGAACGTCACGTGCGAGGTCCGCACCCGGGCCGACCACCGCGGCCCGGCCGGGCGCGGCCACGGCTCGACGGCGCCGGCGCGGGCGTCGTAACGCAGGTTCACCGGGGAGGTGGTGTGGTCGGAGTAGCCGAACCACGCCTCGTGGCCCCCTCCGGGCCGGGTGGAGATCGCGCCGACGGTGCCGCTGCCGGGCAGGGGCACGGTGGCGAGCTCGCGGCCGTCGGCCAGGTCGTGCACGGTGATCTCCGAGACCGCGTGCCGGGTCCACGAGACCAGCGCCAGCGGCCGGGGCAGGCCGTCGCCGGTCAGCGGGACGAAGTCCTCGAGCACCGCGTCCGGCCGCTCGGGGATCAGCGTGCGCCACCGCGCGGGAGACGGGTCGGCGGGCGTCGCCACGACGACCCGGCCGCGCGGCGCGTCGTGGTCGGTGCGCAGCCACAGCGGGTCGCCCGGCGCGGTGCCGGGCGCCATCCGCAGGGCCGAGCGTGCCCCGGTGCCCTGCTGGACCGGGCGGAACCGCGGCCGGTCCAGGGCGCCGTCGCTCAGGTCGGCCAGCCACAGGTCGGTGGCGGGGCCGGTGCCGGTGGTCGCCGACACGCTGAGCCAGCGGCCGTCCGGGGTGACCGCGACGGTGTAGAACCGGGTCTTGTCCTGGCCCTCGCCGAACACCAGCGCGTCCTCGCCGGGGCCGGTGCCCACACGGTGCAGGTACACCCGGCGGTGGTAGCGCTCCTCGCCCGGGTTCAGCTCGGGGGGCAGCCGCCGCACGTAGTAGAACGCGCCGCCGCCGGGCAGCCAGGCCACCGGGGTGCGCCGCACCCGGTCGACCGGCCCGTCCACCACGGCCCCGGTGGCGACGTCCAGCACCCGCAGCAGCGAGTCCTCGGTGCCGCCCGACGAGAGCTGGTACGCCAGCAGGCCGCCCTCCAGCGAGGGATGCCACGCCTCCAGCACCGTGCCGCCGCCGGGGTCGAGCGCCAGCGGGCTGACCAGCACACGCTCGGTCTCGCCCGTGCGCACCACCAGCACCGGGTGGTCGGCGCCGGGCTCGCGGCGGTTGACGAACATGCGGTCGCCGCGCGGCCGGGGCGGCGAGCTCAGCGGCACCCGGCTCAGCTCGGCGAGCGTCGCGTGCCACGCCGGCAGGTCCGCCCACCGGGCGCGCTCACAGGCGAACAGCTCCTCCTGGGCGGCCGTCCAGGCGCGGGTCCGCGGGTCGGCCGGGTTCTCCAGCCAGCGGTAGGGGTCGGCGACGACCTCGCCGTGGAACTCGTCCGCCGCGTCCAGCCGCGGGGCGTCCGGGTAGCGCACGGTGCTCCTCACGTGTCCTGGCGCGCACGCCCGCCGAGGCGTCCGGTGGCGCTCAGGTAGTCGAGCAGCGCGGCGTCCACGGTGTCGCGGAACCGGGTCAGCGCCGACAAATCGTCGGCGTACTGGTAGAACTCCTCGCAGGAGATCCACTTGCCCTCGGTCCGCTCGCGCGGCAGGTAGCCGTCGCGCACCGTGCCGACCTGCCAGCCGGGCTTGCCGGCCGTCTCCCAGCAGCTCGACAGTGTGCCGTCGGCGTTCACCACGGCGCCGTACCTGCCGTCGGCGAACGAGCACGCCTGGCAGGGGTTGACCGTGCGCGGGCGCGGCACGTGGAAACCGAGGTCCAGCGCGCGGCGCTGCCACCTGATGAAGTTGGCGGCCATCCCGCCGGAGAACTCCAGGTCGTTGCCGTAGCCGATGCCCACGTCGCCGACACGGGCGAAGTACAGCGAGCACCGCGAGGGGTCCAGCCCGGCGGCGAGGCGCTCGACCAGGCCGTCCACACCCGCGTAGTTGTGGTGCGAGACGTTCACCCGCAGGCCCCACCGCAGCGGGGTGGCCTCCGTCACCGCGGCCATGTTGCGCACGATGTCGTCGAAGGTGCCGCCCCCGGTCCTGCGGACCCGGATGAGGTCGTGCTCGGCCCGGTCGCCGTCGAAGGTGACCTGGACGTCACGCAGCCCGAGGTCGCTGAGCTGACGGGCCAGCTCCGGGGTGAGCAGCGTGCCGTTGGAGGTCATGCTCGCCCGGCGCAGCCCGTAGTCGGCGGCCCGCGCGAGCAGCTCGCGGCAGCCCTGCGGGTTCAGCAGCGGCTCGCCGCCGAAGAGCATCACCATCAGGCCGGACAGTCCCTCGTCGGCCATGCGGCGCGCGGCGAACTCCAGGATCGAGGTGATGGTGGGCGAGGTGAGGCGGGCGTAGCGGATCCGCGGCGGGCGGTTCGCCCCGCTGGTGTCCTGCTCGGTGTTCTGGAAGCAGTAAGCGCACCCGAGGTTGCAGTGGGTGCTGGTCAGCACGGTGAGTGAGTAGCTCTGGTACGCGGGGACGTCGAACAGGCCGCGCTCGCGGAGGTTGCGCTCCGCGGCCGGGCGCAGCGCGCGGTCCGGGGTGAGATGCTCGTTCTTGAGGCGGGCGACGCCGCCGGGCCCGAGGAACCACCAGCCGTGCTCCCCGCGGAGCACGCGGGGACGGACCTCCGCGCCACGGTGCTGACCTTTGTGCATCGGATTCCTCCGCGTCTCACGATGAAATGTTCCCGGCCCCCGCGGGGGGCCGGGAACAGGGCGAGCTAAGTCAGCTGAGGTCCTTGGACTGGTGCACGCCGCACCAGCCTTCCGCCGGGGCCTCTTCGCCGTCCTCGGAGTGCGCGACCACGTCGGGCTCGTCCTCGGGCTCGATCTCGGGGTTGACGGCGTCGTTGGGCTCAGTCATTGCAAGCTCCTCGATGTCCGGGGCGGTGCCGTTCGTCGGCGATTGACACGCTAGGGAGGGCCAGTTTCGGCCCAGTATGGCGACGGCATGGCGGCGCCATACTGGCTCGAAACCCGGGGTCACTAGCTTCGGAGACATCCAGCCGGCCGAGCACTCAGGACGGCAGCCGTGGACCCGGGAGGTAGCCGATGAACCCCAGCCAGGCTCGACCGCGGCCGGAGCCGTTCGACGCGTTGACGCTGCTGCGTGACGCCGGACACCCCATCGAGCTGCTCAGCGAGCGGCAACGTCAGGTGTTCGCCGAGCTCAGCCCGCCTGAGGTCGAACTGCTCAACTCGATCAAGACGCGCCTGGACGCGGTCGCGGGGGAGGTCGAGGGCCAGGAGCTCAAGCTCGTATGAGCGGCAGGGCCGCGGGCCCGGCCCGCCGGCACGTCGTCGTGGTGTTCATCGACCTGGTCGGCTCGACCGAGCTCGCCGAGCGGCTCGACCCCGAACTGCTGCGGCACATCCTTGACCGTTACTACCGGGTCTGTACGACCGGAATAGCCGAGCACGGCGGCGTCGTGGAGAAGTTCATCGGCGACGCCATCATGGCCACGTTCGGCATCCCCGTCAGCAGCGAGGACGACGCCCTGCGCGCCGTCCGCGCCGCGCACGCCGCCGTCGCCGGGGTGCGGCAGCTCAGCGACGAGCTCGCGCCCACGCACGGCATCCGCCTGGACGTCCACGTCGGCATCTCCGCGGGGGAGGCCATCGTCATCGTCTCCCCGGGGTCGGACCTGCGGGTCATCGGGGACACCGTCAACACCGCCGCACGGCTGCAGTCCGCCGCGGGCAACGGCGACATCCTCGTCGGCGACGAGGTGGCGCGCATGGTGCGGGCACAGGCCACCCTGGAGCCGGTGCCGCCGCTCACGCTGAAGGGCAAGAGCGCCCCGGTGCGGGCGTGGCGGCTGCTTTCCCTGGAACCGTACGGGCGGCGGCCCGACGAGGACCAGATCCCGCTGGTCGGGCGCGAGGAGGAGATGGAGCAGCTACGCCAGGCGTACCGGCGCGCCACGCAGGGCCGCCGGTGCTGCGTGGTCACGCTGCTCGGCGTGCCCGGCATCGGCAAGTCCCGCCTGGTGCGCGACTTCACCCAGACATTGCCCGACGACGTCACCGTCCTCACCGGCCGGTGTCTGTCCTACGGCGCGGGCATCACCTACCGGCCGGTCGCCGAGATGCTCGAATCCCTGCAGGCCGACTGGCCGTCCATCGCCCCGGCGCTGGAACCCGCCGGTCTGCGGGCCCTGCGCGGCCTCACCGGCACGTCCTCCGGCCCGGACGGCGAGACCGGCGCCGGCGTCGAGGAGATCTCCCGTGCGGTGCGCTCGCTGTTCGAGGCCCGTGCCTCCGGGCAGCCGCTGGTCGCGGTGTGGGAGGACCTGCACTGGGCCGAGCCCACCCTGCTCGAACTGATCGAGGACCTCGCCACCTGGCTGCTCGACGTGCCGGTGCTCCTGGTGTGCGTGGCCCGCCCCGAGCTGCTGGACGTCCGGCCCACCTGGGGCGGCGGCATGGCGTGCGCCGCGTCCCTGGAGCTCGGGCCGCTCGGCACCATGGAGATGGGGCGGCTCGTCGCCGAGCTGACCGCCGCCCAGGCGGGGGACGCCGAGGTGCTGGCGCACGGCGCCGACCCGCCGTGGCAGCGCATCGCCGACAGCGCCGACGGCAACCCGCTGTTCGCCGAGCTCATGCTGGAGATGCTGATCGAGGAGGGCGAGGACGCGCCGCTGCCCCCCACCATCCAGGCGCTGCTCGGCGCCCGCCTCGACCGGCTCGGCGACGGCGAGCGCGACGTGCTGGAACGCGCCGCGACCATCGGGCACGCCTTCACCGCCGAGGAGATGCGCCTGCTGTTCCAGGACGTCCCCGCCGACCGGCCCCGGCTGGACGACCTGCTGCGGCGCCTGCTGCGCAACCGCATGATCCGGCGCGGCGGGATGCCCGGGGCGTACCAGTTCACCCAGACGCTCACCCGGGATACCGTCTACGCCATGACCCGCAAGGAGTTACGGGCCACCTGGCACCTGGCTCTCGCCGACCGGCTGGCGGAGCGGGCCGGGACACCGAAGGCGGCCGGCGGGCCGTCGCCGGAGTCGTCGGAGTCGCCGGAATCGTTCGAGTCGTTCGAGGAGTCCGCGCAGGGCGACCTCGCGCACCACCTGGAGACCGCGTGCCTGCTCAGGCGCGAGGTCCGGCCGGACGACCCCGGGCTGCCCGTCCTCACCGAGCGGGCCGCCCGCGCGCTGATCGGCGCGGGCACCCAGGCGCTGCACCGCAAGGACCTGCCCGCGGCGCTCGCCCTGCTGGAACGCGGCCGCACGCTGCTGCCCGCGGGCGACCCCGGGCACCGGCCGCTCGCGGTGCGCATCTGCGACGCCGGCCTCGCCCGCGGCGACGGCGACCGGGCGTTCGCCGCGCTCGACATCGCCGAACGCATGCTGCCCGACGACCCCCGCAACCTGCTCACCTGCGCCATCGGGCACGAGACCCTGGCCGTGCGCTTCGGCGTGCGCGCCGCGGCGCTCGACCCGCTGCGCGAACTGCTGCTCGCCGACCCCGCCGACGACCTGAGCTGGTGCCGGTTCTACCAGCTCGAAGCGCTGGTGCACCTCGGCGACGGCCGTTTCGCCGGGGCGGAGGCGGCGCTGCGCGACGGCCTCACCCGGGCACGGAGCCTCGGCGACCGGTACGAGGAGAGCCGCCTGCTCAGCGGGCTGTGCGAGCTGGCGCAGTGGTCGTCCACACCGATCGCCGACGGCCTCGCATTGTGCGAGGACCTCACCACGCGGTTCGCCGGGGACCGCGCGCTCCTGGTGCCCGTCCTGGTCACCAAGGGACGCCTGCTGGCGCTGTCCGGCGAGGTGGACGGCGCCCGCGGGGTGCTCCAGACCGCGGGCCGGTACGCGGGCGACCTGCACCTGGAGCTCGCGGCCACCGCGGTCGTCCAGGTCAGCGGGCTCGTGGCGTCGCTCGCCGGGTGGCACGAGGAGGCCGAGCGGCTGTTCAGGCAGGGCGCCGCCGCGCTGCGCGCCACCGGGCAGACCGGGCCCGCCACCACGCTGGAGACCTACGCCGCCCGCGAACTGCTGCGGCAGGGACGGGTGCCGGAGGCCGCGGCCGAGCTCGACCGGCTGGAGGAGGACGCCGCGCGGCTCCAGTCCCGCGGCGAGCTGACATGGCTCGTGCTGCGCGCGCGGGTGCTGTCGTTCGCCGGCGACCACCGCGCCGCCGTCGCCCTCACCGTGCGGGCCGAGCAACTGCTGGAACGCACCGACGACCCCTGCCTGCGCGGCGACGTGCTGGTGGAGATCGCCGACATCTGCCGCGAGGCGGGCCTGCCCGCCGAGTCCGCCGCCGCGGCCCGCCGCGCGCTGCGCCACTACACCGACAAGGGCGCCGCCCTCCCCGCCGCCCGGGCCCGTGAGCGCCTGGCCGCCCTCGGACTTCCCACGGAGGAGGAAGGCCCGTGACCCCGCTGCCCTGGCGCCGTGAACGGCGGGAGCACTACCCCGGCATGCCCGCCTGGAGCCTCAGCACCTCACGGGCGGCGCTGGAGGAGTTCCACGTCAGCCGCCAGGAGGAGATCACCAAGGAGTGGGCTTACGAGGGGGCCGACGGTACCGGCGTACGGGTCTGCGTGCTCGACACCGGGGTCGAGGGCGCCCACCCCCTCGTCGGCGGGCTCGAACGCTCGCTCGTGGTGTCCCGCGGCGAGGACGACCGCCTGGTCGTCACCGACTGCGACCCGGCGGACCCCGCCGGGCACGGCACCGCCTGCGCCGGCATCGTCAGGTCCATCGCCCCCGGCGCGGCCCTGTCGTCCGTCCGCGTCCTCACCGACGGCAAGGCCGGCACCGGCGCCGCGCTGATCGAAGGCTTGCGCTGGGCCGTCGACGAGGGGTACGACCTCATCAACCTCAGCCTCTCGACCACCCGCAGCGAGTTCCAGCCCGCCCTGCACGAGCTGGCCGACCGCGCGTACTTCCGCCGCTGCCTGCTGGTGGCCTCGGCCCACAACATGCCCGTCCTCAGCTTCCCCTGGACGTTCTCCTCGGTCATCTCGGTCGCCAGCCACGACCAGTCCGACCCGATGACGTACTACTACAACCCCAACCCCCCCGCCGAGTTCTACGCCCGCGGCGTCCGCGTCCCCGTGGCCTGGCCCGGCGGCCGCGAGATCCACAGCACCGGCAACAGCTTCGCCGCCCCCCACATCACCGGCATCTGCGCCCTCATCCTGAGCAAGCACCCATGGATGACCCCGTTCCAGCTCAAATCCGTCCTCTACCTCGCGGCCGACAACGTCACCGCCCTCAACGGAGGCACCCATGTCCACACATGACCCGATGCCCTCCGGCACCGCGATCATCGAACGCCGTCTTCTTCTCTCCATAGTGGACGTCGCCCGCGCCGTCTTCGGTGCCGCCGCCTCCTCGATCTTCCTGGTGGACGAGGAAACCGGCGAGCTGGTCTTCGAAGCGGTGTCCGGCGAAGGCGAGGAACACCTCATCGGCATGCGCTTCCCCCAGGGCACCGGCATCGCCGGCTGGGTGGCCGCCAGCGGCCAGCCCATGATCGCCGACGACCTCCTGGACGCCCCCTTCGCCAGAGACGCCGCCGAATCCACCGGCTACGTCCCCAGCAGCATCATGGCCGCCCCGTTGTTCCGCGGCGAGGAGGTCATCGGCGTCCTGGAAGTCCTCGACCGCTCCACCAGCTTCCGAGGCGAGCTGGCCGACGTCGACCTGCTCTCCCTGGTAGCCGCCCAAGCCGCCTGCGGCCTGGAACTCCTCCTCCGTCTCCGCCACGCCGACGCCGCCATGTCCGGCGCCGACGACGTCCACGTCCTCCTCCAACGCATCGCCACCCGCGTCCCAAGAGGCACCCGCACCCCCCACCCCACGGCACTGAAGCTCCTGGCCGCCGCCGACGAACTCCTCGGCTGACACTTCCTTGCCACGGGCGGCGCCCGGTCTCCTACCGGACTCCCCCCGCCCGCGCGGCCAGATGGTCCTGCAATTCACGATGCCGGAACTGATACGCGACCCCGGCCACCCGCACCAATCCCGCCCCGTGGGCCCAGACCAGGAACCGCCCTAGCCGCCACGGCAACCAAACGGCATTCCAGCGCCGGGTACAAAGAAGCAGGGCCACGTAACGCAAGCCTGCGGAGCCGAGCGTGGGCAAGAACGCGAGCCCGGCCGTCAGCCCGATCGTCAGCCCGACCGCGAGCTCGCCTGCGAGCCCGCCTGCGAGCCCGAACGCGAGCCCGCCCGTGAGCCTGGCGATTAGGTCGGCACGTGGTGGGTCACGAGGTTCTATCGTGCTTATTGTCCTAGTGGTTTCGAGCCCGACTGCCAGCCCGACTGCCAGCCCCCCCCGTAAGCCCGACCGCGAGCCCATCCGTGAGCCCGACCATTAGCCCGATCGTGAGCCCCAGCACGAGCCCGACTGCGAGCGCGACCCCGAGTCCACGGAGGCGCTTGGCGGTTCTGAGCCGGGCTACCCGTACCGGCTCCGGCCAGATGGTTGTCCCGGCCGCGCCTGCCGTCAGACAGGGCACCAGGTACAAGGTGATGACAACGACCTCGATGGCGCTGAGATCCGGTGACAGTAAGTCCACCCCACCGAACGTTGCGGCGGCCAGGGCGAACGGAGCGGCGGTCAGGGCAGCGGTGAGCAGGCGAGGGCGTGTGTTCCCGGCCAGGGGCCACAGTTCGTGCAGGACCAGGTCGGTTCCGGACAGTGGTCGCCCGCCCAGGGCGCGGCGGGTCGCGCTGTTGGTGTGGAGGTAGCGGGCTAGTGTCGCGAGCCATCGGTGTACCTGGTGGGCGTGGGCCCCGCCGGGAGGTGAGGACAGGGCGACGGCGGCCGGGATGAACAGGTCCAGCAGATGGTCGCGGACGGCTTCGGGGGTGTCCAGGGTGGTCAGGTCCGCCGGGTCGCGCACGAAGGCGCCATCAGGGGTGCGTTGTTCGTAGACGACGGCGGTCAGGGTCAGCCGCCAAGGAGTGGACAGGGCCTGGGCCAGCGGGCCGCGCGGGGCGGCCCTGAGAGCGTGGAACACCGGGTGCCAGCGGGCCGGGTCGGTGACGCGGGCGGTCAGGAAGGCGCGGGCCTGGGGGGTCGAGACGGGGGCGACCTCCACGCGGGCGGGAGGTGCCGCCCAGATGCGGGCCTGTTCGAGTGCCTCGTAGTGGGTGCTACGGCAGGTCAGCACGACCGCTCCCTTGGCGCGGCCGTCCTGGTAGGCGTCCAGGGCGCGTAATGTGCGCCCGGCGCGGGAGTCGTACCCGGGGTCGTCGCCGGCGTCCATCTCGTCCAGGCCGTCGATCACCGGGGTGACCAGGCGCGCGGCCACCAGCGCGTGCGCGATGGGCCGCTTGAGGCCGTACACCTCCATCAGGTGCCGCACCAGCCAGGCCTCCACGGCGTCGCCGGTGGCGGCGCCGGTGTCCAGGAGCGCGGCGGAGACGCGTACCGGCACCGGCTCGTCGTCGGCGCGGCCGTCGAGCAGGCCGAGGATCAACTCGACGGCCAGCACGGTCTTGCCGGCGCCGGAGGCGCCGGTGACGACCAGCCGCCGCGGGCGCAGCTCGCGGTAGTAGCCGACGACCCGCGCCAGGCGGCCCTTGGACCGGGCCCCCGCCGTCCCACGGCGGGCGGTGGGCGGGTCCCCGGGGGCGGGGATGAGGGCGAAGTGCACGTCGATGACGGTGTCGCCGTCGCCGAGCAGTTGACGCCGTGCGGCGCTCTCGCTCCGCTTGACCGCCAGCGCCAGCGCTCTGGCCGTCTCCGTCACCGTGGGGGCGGGGAGGCGCAGCGCCTGGAAGGTCAGCCAGAGCGTCACCAGGCTGACCGCGAGGGACACTGTGCTGATCAGGGCACCGAGCGGATCGACGTCACCGGCCTTCAGTTCAGGCAGCACCCGGGAGGCGCCCGCCACGGCCAGGGTCGCTGTGACAAGCGCGAGAACCCCCCATGACCATGCTTTCCCTCGCCTGGTCCTCATGACAGTCGATGATGACGTATCGGGCACAACGTTCACGTGCCTTCATAGCGCTCCGCAGCGAAGCCGTGACGTGTCCGCCGGGGCGTATTAGTTCAGCTTTAGCGGCGGCGCGGAGGATGGGGCGGGGGCCGCGCGGGCGGGTGGCGGCGCGTATCCCCTGGATACCGCACCGGCCGCCCCCGGAGGTGGCCCATGACCGATATCGCGCGGGAGGCGGCGGCCGAGGCTGTGCCCTCGATGCTCACGGAGCCGTTTCCCTGGCCGCGGGGGGTGATCGAACCTCCGCCGCTCTACGCGTGGCTGCGGGAGGAGCGGCCCGTCACCAAGGTGATGACGCGGAACGGGCAGGAGGCCTGGCTGGTCACGCGGTATGACGATGTGCGGGCCGTGCTGGGGGATCGGCGGGTCAGTTCGGATGTCCGTAAGCCCGGGTATCCGAAATTCGGGATCTTCCCGCCCAAGGACGAGGATCGGCCGTTCATCTGGATGGACCCGCCGGAGCATGCCGTCTTCCGGCGGCTGCTCGTCAAGAACTTCCTGGCACGGCGGGTGGAGGCGTACCGGGACCGGATCCAGGCGCTCGTGGACGACAGGATCGACCGGATGCTCGCGGGGGAGCGGCCGGTGGACCTGGTCAAGGCGCTGGCGCTGCCGGTGCCGTCCACCGTGCTCGCGTGGGTGCTGGGGGTGCGGGAGGAGGACCAGGAGTTCTTCAACACCGCCACCGAGCATCTGATGAACCGGAACGACCACACCGATCCGCACGCGCTGGAGCGGGCGTTCAAGGCCGGCATGGAGCTGAGGGGGTACCTCGATCAGCTCATCGGTGAGAGGGAGAAGGCGGACGACCCGGGAGAGGACATCCTCGGGCAGCTCGTCGCGGCGGCGGGGGAAGGGCTCATCGGGCGGAACGATGTGATCAACAGCGGGATGCTGATGATCATCGCCGGCCACGAGACCACCGCCAGCATGATCGCGACCGGCACCATGGTGCTGCTCGGGCACCCGGAGCAGCTCGCTGAGCTGCGGGAACATCCGGCGCTTCTGCCGGGCGCGGTGGAGGAGCTGCTGCGGTACCTCACCGTCGTGCACCTGGTCGTGCTGCGGGTCGCCACCGAGGACATCGAGATCGGCGGGCAGTCGATCAAGGCGGGCGAGGGGATCATCCCGCTGAATTTCTCCGCCAATCGCGACGACGCGCATTACCCGCACGCGGACCGGCTCGATATCCACCGGCCCGCCCGGGACCACATGGCGTTCGGCCACGGAATCCATCAATGCGTCGGGCAGTCGCTGGCGCGGGCCGAGCTCCTGGTGGTCTGGGAGACGTTGCTGCGGCGCATTCCCACCCTGGAGCTGGCAATCCCGGCCGAGGACGTTCCGGCCAAGCTCTTTTCACAGATCAGCGGGGTTTCCGCGCTGCCCGTCACTTGGTGAACGGGCCGTCGTGCGGGGGGCTGCGCGCATATCCGATCCTGGGGCGTGCGGCACCCCATTCAACGGAACGTGACCGATTTGCGGCAGGTGTCACTGATTGTGGGCGATGGGAGGCCTGGTGCCGGTGATCAGCCAGCTTGCCGCGACAGGGGCGGCGCGCCCGGCGAATCCGCACGCCGGCTCCATACCGACCGGTCCGTATGTGCCGGGCGCTGTTAACATGATCAATCCAGATATTTCTTATTTCCTGAAGGAGCGGTCAGAGTGACTGTCCAGCCGCAGTCCCCGGCGCCCTCGGCACCCGTTCCCCTCGCCGGGCACGGGCACGTCCAGCCGATGACGGTCTATTACGACGATCTCGACGCGATGGGACTCGTACACAATTGTAGGTACGCGATCATTCTGGAACGTGCGCTGAGTGAATTCTGGACCGGCCGTGGATTCACCAACAAGAACGGCGCCAGCAATCCCGACGCTTTTCTCGTGGTCGCCGAGTTCTCCATCAAGTATCGAATCCCCGTGCGCGGCACCGGCCAGGTGGACGTGCATTTCCATGTGGAGCGGCTCGGGGACACCAGCGCGGTCTACGCCTTCCGCTTCGTCTCGCCCGACGGTTCCACGGTGCACGCCGAGGGGCGCCGCGTGCACATCCGCATGGATCCCGCCACGTTGAGGCCCACGTCCTGGACCCCGCCGGCCCGTGCCGTGCTCCAGGAGCTGCTGCAGCCGCAGTGACCTCGGGCGGCGTCCTGACGCCGGGTGGCGGCCCGTGCCGCCCGGTGGCGCTCCGTCATGCCCTCATTCGCGAGTGTGCATTGTCGCGTTCATCGCGAAGGGCGCAAAAATGCACGTTCCTCCCGAGTGCTAAGCGGAATGATCTTTGTTGTTGTGCATCAGAACATCAGGGTGTGCTTGGGTACATGTTGCGATCCGGAAGTGGACGGCATTAGGCCACAGATGCGGGTCGTTACGGTGGTATGACGCAGCGAAAGCGAATTGCCTAACTTGCTGTCTGACACTTGCGTTTACAGCAATGGTTGGCTAGCGTCTGCCTTTATAGCAGGTAGCCCGAGGTGTCCAGAGTTCTTACCTGTCTTACGGCCCGCGAGATCCAACAGGGGGATCATTACCGATGAGGCGGACTCATGTCTTTGTGGGTCGCGGACGCTCGCCTCGTCGGACAGCCATGAGGCTTCACCTCGCCAACCTCCCGATTCGCCGTCCTCCCTCAGCCCGAAACCGGGAATTGGCCTGACAATTAGGTCCGAAAAGACGCGCCGATTTATTGCTCGGCGCCCTGACCAACACAGTGTGCCCACCCGGCCCAGGGCTCGGGCACGGCCGCGCCGGCGTCGTCCGTCGCGCGGCGCAGTGGAATCGGCCGAGCCAGGAGTGAAGTGATGGGAGATGAGGGTGCGTACATGGTCGCATCGGAGTGGTCCCACAGGGGCATGTCTGGATCTTCCGGTGCTATCAGGGTGTCCGATGCGATTCTTCAGGGGGAGAGTTGCGTGAGGTATGAAATTTTAGGACCTCTCCGAATAGTTGACGGAGAGACCACCATGTTCATCAGCGCGCGCAAGATCGAGACCGTGCTGGCCATCCTGCTGATCCGCGCCGGGCAGGTGGTCGCGCTGGACCAGCTCATCAGCGAGATCTGGGGAGAGGACCCGCCGCGCCGCGCCGCCGCCGGCATCCACGTCTACATCTCCCAGCTCCGCAAGTTCCTCAACCGCCCGGGGCCAGAGGGAAGCGTGATCGTCACGCGGCCGCCCGGCTACGTCCTGCACATGCACGACGACGAGATCGATGTCGACGCGTTCATGCGGTTGATGAACAAGGGCCGTATGCACGCCAGGGAACGCCGCCACGAGGACGCCGCGATCTGCTTCGAGAACGCCCTGGCCATGTGGCGGGGGCCCGCGGTCGGGGACATCCGCGACGGCTCCACCATCATGGGCTTCGTCACCTGGCTGGAAGAGGCCCGCCTGGAGTGCATCGAGATCTTGATGAACTCCTACCTCGAGCTCGGCCACCACCGCGAACTGGTGGGACGGCTGTACTCCCTGACCCGGGAGTATCCGCTCTACGAGGCGTTCTACCGCCACCTGATGCTCGCCCTGTACCGCTCCGAGCGGCAGGCAGAGGCACTGGCGGTCTACCAGACGGCGCGAAGGGTGCTCAACAGCGAGCTCGGACTGGAGCCCTGCCGCGCGCTGCGGGAGCTGCAGCGCGCCATCCTGACCGCCACCGACGACTTCGGAACCGACCTCCGAGACACCCCTATCAACCTCCTGCCGCGCGGCTGAGCGCCCGGTGCCGAACCGGCACGCGGCCGGGCGGACGGGGGGTTCGGTGAGCGGGCCAGGGACAACGTCCTTTGGAGACTCACAGAAATGTACCGGCGTCTACTCCCTCTCGCGGTGGCGACATTCGCGATCGGGACCGACAGCTTCGTCATCGCGGGCATCCTTCCCGAGGTCGCCCGGTCGCTCGACGTCAGCGTGGGGTCGGCGGGGCAGCTCGTCACCGCCTACGCGCTGACGTACGCGCTGCTCTCCCCGGTCGTCGCGGTCGTCACCGCCCGCTGGTCCCGTGAGCGCCTGCTGCTCACCGGCGTCGGCCTGTTCATCCTCGCCAACGTCGCCGCCGCGGTCGCCCCCACGTTCGCCCTGGTGCTGCTGTCCCGCGTCGTCGCCGGGATCGGCGGCGCGGCCGTCACCCCGGTCGCGCTGGCCGCCGGGGCGTCGCTCGTGCCGCCGGAGAAGCGCGGCACCGCCCTGTCGATCGTGGGCGGCGGCGTCGCGGTGTCCTCGGCGCTCGGCGTGCCGCTCGGCGCGGCCATCGGCGGCTGGTCCGACTGGCGGGCCACCATGTGGTTCGTCGCCGGCCTCGGCCTGATCGCCGCCGTCGGCATCGGCGTGTTCCTGCGCGAGGTCCCGCCGCCGTACCCGCTGACCCTGGCGCAGCGCCTGGCCCCCCTGCGGGACGGCCGCGTCGTGCTGGTGCTCGCCACCACGGTCATCGTGTTCACCGGCAACTTCACGCTGAACGTCTACGTCAGCCAGGCCTTCGCCGGCGCGACCGGCGGCGAGGCCACCACGCTGGCGTTGCTGTTGTTCCTTTCGGGACTGGCCGGCGTCGTCGGCAGCCTGGGGTCGGGCCCGCTGACCGACCGTTTCGGCAGCCGCCGCGTGTTCAACATCGCGGTCGGGGTGTCGATCCTGAACTTCGCCCTGCTGCCCTGGACCAGCGCCGGCCTCGGCATCGCGATCGCCGCGGTCATCGTCTGGGGCGTGTTCGGCTGGTCCCAGCTCGTGCCCCAGCAGCACCGCCTGATCGTCATCTCCCCGCAGTCCGCCCCGCTCGCCCTGTCGCTGAACAGCTCGGTGGTCTTCATCGGCGCGTCCCTGTCCGGCGTGGTCGGCGCCGTCGCCCTCTCGATGATCGACGCCCGCTACCTGGGTTTCGTCGGCGCCGCCTTCTTCGCCGTCGGCCTCGTCGTCGCGCAGGTGGCCGACGCGGCCATCGCCCGCCGCGCCGCCCCCGCCGCGCCGCCCGCCACCGCGGCCCCGGAGCCGTCGGCCGGCTGAAGGGTCCCTGCGACACCGCCGGGCGCACCCTCTCTCGGGGGTGCGCCCGGCGTGTTCTTATATTCATCCCTTCGTGCGGACTTCGCGCAGGTACGGCTCCAGGGCCGGGGTGGCGTGCTCGAAGGGACGACGCCGGGCGCACCCTCCGTGGCAGGAGGGCGCGCCCGATGGGTCTGTCGAGTTCAGCTCTTCGCGAGGGCTTCGCGCAGGTAGGGCACGAGGGCCGCCGGGGTGGTGTGCTCGAAGATGGCCTTCAGCGGGAGCGCGAGGCCGGTGGCCGCGCGCAGCAGGTTGTTCAGCTGCAACGCGGTCAGCGACGTGAAGCCGGAGTCGAAGAAACCGGCGTGCGCGTCGATCGCTTCCGGCGAGTCGTGGCCGAGGGCCGCGGCCGCCTGGCTGGTCACCAGTTCGAGCAGGATGGCGTCCCGCTCGTCCGGGGCCGCGTCCGCGAGCCGCCGCCGCAGCTTCGCCGCGCCGTCCCCCGGCTGCCCTCCCGTGGCGCCCGTGGCGAAGTCGTCGATGAACGCCCGCGCCTCCGGCAGGTCCCGCACCAGCGCCGTGCGAACCGGGGCGAACAGCGCCCAGTCGATGTCGGCGACGATGACCGCGGCCTCCGGCCTGTTCAACGCGGCCCCCACCACCGCCGGCCGCGCCGGTACGGCCCGCAACCCGTGCGGCACCGGCGTGACCCCGTCCGGCCGCGTCCACGCCACCGAGACCCCCGCGAGCCCTTCGGCCCGCCGCCGCGCCGCCAGCGCGTTCAACGACGCGGTGACCGGCGAGTCCAGCGCCCCCGACACCGGAGAGAACATCACGAAGGCCGGCAACGGCAGCCCCCGCGTCAACTCGTCCAACACCAGCGCCGCCCCCACCGCCTCCCGCACCCCGTCCTCAGACGGCAGCACCCCCGTCTCCCCGCCTTCCCGCAGCGGCGCCGCATGCACCACCACGGTCAGCGGATGCTCGGCCGGCACCCCGGCCAGCAACGCCGCCATGGCCTCCCGATCCCCCGGATCCACCGCGGCATGCCACACCTGGAAGCCGTCCCCGTGCCGGTCCCCGCCGATCGCGGCCAGCTCCGCCAGCAGATCCCCCATACCGGATATATCCGAAATGTCGGAGGCGCCGACGGGGTGGGGCTCGATCACGGTGGCTGGGGTGACGATGGTGGTGTCCGGGGGTGTGGTGGTGTCCGGAGGCGCAATGGCGGTGCCGGTGGCTGTGGTGGTGGTGTCCGGAGGTGCGATGGCGGTGCCGGTGGCTGTGGTGGTGGTGTCCGGAGGTGCGATGGCGGTGCCGGTGGCTGTGGTGGTGGTGTCCGGAGGTGCGATGGCGGTGCCGGTGGCTGTGGTGGTGGTGTCCGGAGGGGCGGTGGCTGGGGTGGCAGTGGTGGTGTTCCCCGGGGTGGTCGAGGGGATGGACCCGGTCCTGGAGATGTCGGTGGTCGTTTCCGGTAGCAGGTCGCCTATACCGGATATATGCGAAATATCGGATAAGGCGAGGGGGTGGAGATCGTCCACGGTCGCTGGGGTGGGGCTGACCCTGTTCGCAGGAGTGGTGGCGGTTTCCTGGACGGCAGGGGTGGTGGCGGTTTCGTGGACGGCAGGGGTGGTGGCGGTTTCGTGGACGGCAGGGGTGGTGGCGGTTTCGTGGACGGCAGGGGTGGTGGCGGTTTCGTGGACGGCAGGGGTGGTGGCGGTTTCCTGGACGGCAGGGGTGGTGGTCGGGGGGCCGGTCAGGATGAGGTGGCGAGTGCCGTTGGCGGCGAGCCAGCGGGCCGTCTGGGCGCCTATCGGGGTGTCGGCGCCGGTGACGAGGGCGGTGCCGCCGGGTTCCCAGGTGCGGGGGGTGCGGCCGGGGGTGCGGGCCAGGCGCAGGGCGTAGGTGCCGGTGCCGCGGATGGCCAGGTGGGTCTCGCCGTCCAGTGCGGTGAGGGCCTCGCCCAGGCGGCGCCGGGCCCGGTCGTCGAAGGTGTCGGGCAGGTCGAGCACGCCGCCCTGGCGGCCGGGGCGGCCGAGGGCCACGAGCTGGCCGAGGGACCACAGCCGCGCCTGCTCGGGGTCGGGCTCCGGGTCCCGCGTCCCCGTGGTCACCGCGCCCCTGGTGAGCAGCCACAGCGGCGCCTCGGCGCCGACGGCGTCCAGCGCACGCAGCAGTGCCGCGGTGAGCGCCGGGGTGCCGGCGGAGCCGTCGGGAACCGCGTCGCCGCCGGGCGTGGAGGCGTCGGCGGACCTGGCCGGGGCGGCGCCTCCGACGGGCGCCGGGGCGTGCGGGGACTCGTCCGCGGCGGTGCCGCTGCCGGGAGCGGCGGCGGAATTGCCCGGGGCGGTGCCGTCGCCGGGAGCGGCGGCGGAATTGCCCGGGGCGGTGCCGTCGCCGGGAGCGGCGGCGGAATTGCCCGGGGCGGTGCCGCTGTCGGGAGCGGCGGCGGATTCGCCCGGGGCGGTGCCGTTGCCGGGGGCGGCGGTGGGCTTGTCCGGGGCGGTGCCCTGGCCGGGTGCGGGGGTGACGGTCGAGGTTGTGCCGGTGGTGGGGGGCGTCAGGGCCAGGAGGGACAGGATGCCGGTCAGGGGGCGGCCGGACAGGGCTGTTCTCAGTTCGTCGGCCACCTTGTCGCCGGGGGTGCCGGGGGTGAGGCGTAGTTCGGTGGGTTCGGCGCCGCGGGTGGTCAGTTCCTCGGCTGTGGCGGCGGCGAGGCCGTCCGGCAGGCCGGGGGATGTGACGATCAGCCAGGTGCCGGAGAAGGTGTGGGACGGGCCGGGAGGGACCGGCTTCCAGGTCAGCTCGTACCACCAGTCCTTCTGGCGGTGCCATGCCGACAGGGCGGGGAGCAGGGCGGCCAGGGAGGCGCGTTCGGGGCCGTCCAGGTCCAGCAGGCCTGCCACGGTGTGGGCGTCCTCGCCGGCTACGGCGGCCCAGAAGCCGGACTCGGCGGGGGAGGTGTCCGGGCGGGCGGCGGCCTCCTCGGCGCGTAGCCAGTAGCGGCGGCGCTGGAAGGGGTACGTGGGCAGTGTCACCGCGGGGGCGGGGTCCTCGCCGTACGCGGGGCGCCAGTCGACCGGGGCGCCGGTGACGAACATCGTCGCCAGGGCGGCCATCAGGGACCGGGTCTCCGAACGGCCGTCCGCCAGGGCCGCCACCGCGCGGAAGCCGGGCTCGCCGGGTTCGGCGCCTTCGGCGGTGTCCGCCAGGCAGTGGTGGATCAGTGTGGTGAGGGTGCCGTCCGGGCCGAGTTCCAGGTACCGGGTGACCTGGCGTTCCCGCAGGTACCCGACGCCGTCGGCGAACCGGACGGTGCCGCGCAGGTGCCGGGCCCAGTAGGCGGGGTCGGACAGCTCGGCGGCGCCGGCGGGCCGCCCGGTGAGGTTGGAGATCACCGGGATACGCGGCTCGCCGTAACTCAGACCGGCCGCGATCTCACGGAACTCGTCGAGGACGGCGTCCATGTGCGGCGAGTGGAAGGCGTGGCTGACCCGCAGCCGCTTGGCCTTGCGTCCCTGGCCGCGCCAGCCGCGCGCCACGTCCAGCGCGGTTCGCTGGTCCCCGGAGATGACGGTGATGGCGGGGCTGTTGACCGCCGCCACGGACACCAGGTCCTCGTGCCCGGCGAGCGTGGCCCGCACCTCCGCCTCGGTGGCGTGCACGGCGATCATGGCGCCGCCCGCCGGGGCCTCCTGCATCAGGCGCGCCCGGGTGGCCACCAGCAGGCACGCGTCCGGCAGGGACAACACCCCGGCCAGGTGCGCGGCGGTGAGCTCGCCGACAGAGTGCCCGATCAGGTAGTCCGGGCGCAGGCCGAACGCCTCCGCCTGCCGGTACAGCGCCACCTGCAGGGCGAACAGCGCGGGCTGCGCGTACCGTGTCTGGTCCAGCAGCCGCGCCGTCTCCGGGGCGGTGGAGAACACGACCTCGCGCAGCGGCCGCGGCAGCAGCGGGTCGATGTGGTCGCAGACCTCGTCGTACGCGGCGGTGAACACCGGCAGCGTCCCGTGGAGCTGCCCGCCCATGCCGGGACGCTGGCTGCCCTGCCCGGTGAACGCGAACGCCGTCTTGCCGTCGTCGGCCCGCCCGGTGACGACGTCCGCCGCCGGGGTGCCGCGCGCCAGCGTCCGGAGCCGCCCCAGGCCGTGCTCGCGGTCCCCGGCGAGCACCACGGCCCGGTGGTCGAACACGGCCCGCGCGGTGGCCAGCGCGTGCCCGACCCCGGCCACGGTGGCCGCCGGGTCCCGGTCCAGGTGCCCGGCCAGCCGCTCCGCCTGCGCGGCGAGCGCCTCTTTGCTCTTGGCGCTCACCGGCAACGGCACGGGCACCGGTGCGGTGCCGACGACGGCGGCTCCCGCCGTCAACGGCCCGGCGTCGCCGCCTTCCTCCTCGGGCGACGGGGCGGGCGGCTCCTCCAGGATGAGGTGGGCGTTGGTGCCGCTGATGCCGAAGGACGAGACGGCGGCGCGGCGCGGGTGCCCGTTCCGGCTCCACTGGCGGGTCTCGGTGAGCAGCTCGACGGACCCGGTGTCCCACTCGACGTGCGGGGTGGGGCGGTCCACGTGCAACGTGCGGGGCAGGCGGCCGTGGTGGAACGCCTGCGTCATCTTGATGATCCCGGCGACGCCCGCGGCGGCCTGCGTGTGCCCGATGTTGGACTTGACGGACCCGAGCAGCAGCGGGTGCCCGGCGGGCCGGCCCTGCCCGTACGTCGCGAGCAGTGCTTTGGCCTCGATCGGGTCGCCGAGCGTGGTCCCCGTGCCGTGCGCCTCGACGACGTCCACGTCCGCCGGGGTCAGCCCGGCGCTCGCCAGCGCCTGCCGGATCACCCGCTCCTGCGCGGGCCCGTTGGGCGCGGTCAGGCCGTTGCTGGCGCCGTCCTGGTTGACCGCGGAGCCGCGGATCAGCGCCAGCACCGGGTGGCCGTTGCGCCGCGCCACCGACAGCCGTTCCAGCAGGAGCAGCCCCGCGCCCTCGCTCCACGCGGTGCCGTCGGCCGCCGCGGCGAACGACTTGCACCGGCCGTCGGGGGACAGGCCGCGCTGCCGGCTGAACTCCACGAAGGTGTGCGGCGTGGCCATCACGGTGACCCCGCCGGCCAGCGCCAGTTCGCACTCCCCGCTGCGCAGCGCCCGCGCCGCCAGGTGCACCGCCACCAGCGACGACGAGCACGCGGTGTCCACGGTCAGCGCGGGCCCGTGCAGCCCGAGCGTGTAGGCGAGGCGCCCGGTGGCGACCGACCCCGCGTTCCCGGTGCTGATGTACCCCTCGAACTCCGGGGGGATCGTGGTCAGCCGGGTCGCGTAGTCGGTGTAGATGAGCCCGGCGAACACGCCGGTGTCGCTGCCGCGCAGCGAGCCGGGGTCGATGCCGGCCCGCTCGAACGCCTCCCACGCCGTCTCGAGCAGCAGCCGCTGCTGGGGGTCCATGGCGAGGGCCTCGCGGGGGGAGATGCCGAAGAACGCCGGGTCGAAGTCCGCCGCGTCGTGCAGGAAGCCTCCGGTGCGGGTGTAGGTGGTGCCGGGCCGCTCGGGGTCGGGGTCGTACAGCCCGTGCAGGTCCCAGCCGCGGTCGGCGGGGAAGTCACCGATCGCGTCGGTGCCCGAGTCGACCAGTTCCCACAGGTCCTCCGGGGAACGCACGCCGCCGGGGAACCGGCACGCCATGCCCACGACCGCGATGGGTTCGAGGTCGCGCGACTCGGCGTCGGCGAGGCGCAGGCGTGTCTCGTGCAGGTTGGCCGTCACCCATTTCAGGTAGTCGACCAGTTGCTCGGTGCCCGTCACGCGGATCCGTTCCTTTCAGTCGAAGGCCCCGTACGCAGGGCCAGGTCGGCCGCCCGGCCGAGGTCGTGGTCGATGAACGCCAGGATCTCCTCGACCGACGCCTGCTCGATGCGGGCCGCGGTCTCGGCGAGCTCGGACGCCCGCTGGGAGTCGCTCCACTTGGTCATCAGGCCCCGCAGCCGCGCGTCCACCGCCGCGCGCACCTGGTCGTGCGCGCCGAGCCCGGCCAGGCGCCGTTCCAGGCGCTCCAGGTCGGCCAGCACGGGCGGCGGCCCGTCCTGCGGGGCCGGGGCCAGGCGGGTCAGCAGGTACCCGGCCAGCGACGACGGCGTGGGGTGGTCGAACACCACCGTGGTGGGCAGGCGCAGCCCGGTGACCGCGTTGATGCGGTTGCGCAGCTCGATGCCGGTCAGTGAGTCGAAACCGAGGTCCTTGAACGCCTGCGACGGGTCGATGCCGCCCGGCGAGGCGTGCCCGAGCACCGTGGCCGCGACGCCGCGCACCAGTTCCTCCACCGCCCGGCCGCGTTCCTCGGCGGGCATGGCGGCCATGCGGTCCTGCCACGACCGGTCCCGCACGGCCGCCGCCGCCCGCCGCCGGGTCGCGGCAGGGGCGAGGTCCCGCAGGATCGGCGGCGCCGGGCTGACCGGGGTGATGGTGGCGGGCACGAGGTGGGGGCCGGTGTGCGTGGTGGCGGCGGTGTAGTGGGCGAGCGCCTGCGCGGTGGTGAGGGGACGCAGGCCGCCGCGGGTGAGCCGGGTGTGGTCGGTGCCGCTGAGCTGCCCGGTCATCGTGCTGGTCTGCTCCCACAGGCTCCAGCCGAGGCTGGTGGCGACCTGGTTGCGGGTGTGGCGGTGGTGGGCGAGGGCGTCGAGGAAGGTGTTGGCGGCGGCGTAGCCGGCCTGTCCCGGGGTGCCGATGGTGGCGGTGATGGAGGAGAACAGGACGAACCGCTCCAGGTCGAGGTGCTGGGTCTGGGTGTGCAGGTTGTGGGCGGCGATGATCTTGGGGAGCAGGACGGCGTCCACCTGCTCGGGGGTGAGGTTCTCGACGGTGGCGTCGGCCAGCACGCCGGCCGCGTGCACGACGGCGGACAGCGGGTGCTCGGGCGGGACGGTGTCCAGCAGGCGCCGCACCGCCGCCGGGTCGGTGACGTCGCAGGCGGCCAGGGTGGCCTCGGCGCCGAGCCCGGCCAGCTCGGCCTGGAGCTCGCGGGCGCCCGGGGCGTCCGGGCCCTGGCGGCTGGTCAGGAGCAGGTGGCGCACGCCGTGCTCGGTGACCAGGTGGCGGGCGAGCAGCGCGCCGAGGGTGCCGGTGCCGCCGGTGACGAGCGTGGTGCCGTCCCCCGTGGGAACGGTGACGACGATCTTGCCGGTGTGGCGGCCGGTCTGGAGGTGACGCAGCGCCTGGCGGATGTGGGTGACCGGCCACGTGGTGGTCGGGAGCGGCTGCAGACGGCCCTGGCCGAAGAGCTCGCCGAGGAGGGTGAGGATCTGGTTGAGGCGGTCCGGCCCGGCGTCGGTGAGGTCGAACGGCTGGTAGCTGGTGCCGGGGTGCTCGGCGGGGATGCCCGGCCGGATGTCGATCTTGCCCATCTCGACGAAGTGGCCGGTTCCGTTGAGCAGGCGCAGTGAGGCGTCGATGGCTTGTCCGGTGAGGGAGTTGATGACGGTGTCGATGCGGGCGTCGCGGAAGTGGTGTTCGAACTCGGTGGTGCGGGAGTTGGCGCGGCGTTCGGGGGCGACGCCGTTCTCCAGGAGCACGCCCCACTTGGACGGGTGCGCGGTGGCGTAGACGGTGGCGCCGAGGTGGCGGGCGAGCTGGGTGGCGGCCTGGCCGACACCACCGGCGGCGGCGTGGATCAGGACGTTGTCCCCGGGCCGGGTGCCCGCGAGGTCCACCAGGGCGTAGTAGGCCGTGGCGAACGCGACCGGGGTGGCGGCGGCCTCGGGGAAGCCCCAGCCGTCCGGCATCGGGACGACGAGGCGGGCGTCGGTGACGGCCGTGGGGGCCGTCGAGTGGGGCACCAGGCCCATGACCTTGTCGCCGACCCGGTGGGTGGTGACGCCGGGGCCCACCTCGGTGATGACCCCCGCCGCCTCGCTGCCGATGACCGTGGGGCCGGGGTAGAGGTCGAGGGTCATCAGCAGGTCGCGGAAGTTGACGCCCGCGGCCCGGACGTCCAGCCTGACCTCGCCGGCCCGCAGGGGCGGTGTGTCGGCGCCGGTGACCGTGAGTCCGTCGATGGTGCCGGGGCCGGTGACCTCCAGGCGCCAGGGCCCTTCCCTCGGGACGACCAGTGCGTCCCCCGTGGACGGGGTGGCGGTCAGGCGGGGGACCAGGACACGGCCGTCACGGAGGGCGGCCTGGGGTTCGTCCGCCTCGACCAGCCCGCCGATCACGGACAGGTCCGGCGTGCCGCCCGGGGGGAGGTCGAGGAGGAGGAACCGGTCGGGGTTCTCGTTCTGGGCGCTGCGCACCAGCCCCCAGAGGGGGGCGGTGACGAGGTCGACGTCCTGGGTGGTGTCCACCGGGGCGGCCCCTGTGGTGGCGACGACGAGTCGTGTGTCGGCCAGGCGGTCGTCCTTGAGCCACCGCTGGAGCAGCTCGACCCCCTGGTGGACGGCCGTCCGTGCCGCCCGCGCGACGTCCGGGTGCCCCCCCGCGGCGGTGAACGCCGTGCTGACGACGACCGGCGGGGCCGGGGTGCCGGCGGCGAGGGCCCGCTGGAAGGCGTCCAGGTCGGGGTAGTGGTCGCCCGGGACGTCCGCGAGCGGCGGCCCGACGACCGCCCACCGCTGGTCCGGAGACGTCGCGGGCAGGGGGAGCGGTGTCCAGGTGACGCGGTACAGCGGCTCGCCCGGCGTGAGCGGTGTGTCGGTGGCCGCGCGCAAGGTGATGGTGTCGATGGTGGCGACCGGTGCGCCCGCCGGATCGGTGAGCGTCAGCCGGTAGGTGGTGTCCCCGGTCGGCGTCAGTTCGGCCCGCACCTGGGTGGCACCGGTGGCGTACAGCCGGATGCCGCTGAACGAGAACGGCAGCAGCCGCCCCCCGCCGGGCCGCGCGGTGAGCAGGTGCACCGCGATGGGGTGCAGGGCCGCGTCCAGCAGCGCGGGGTGGATAGGGTGCCCACTGGCGGGCTCCAGCCCGCCGTGCTGGGTGGTGGCGGGCTCCAGCCCGCCGTGCTGGGTGGTGGCGGGCTCCAGCCCGCCGTGCTGGGTGGTGGCGGGCTCCAGCCCGCCGTGCTGGGTGGTGGCGGGCTCCAGCCCGCCGTGCTGGGTGGTGGCGGGCTCCAGCCCGCCGTGCTGGGTGGTGGCGGG
>NZ_JBDPMD010000045.1:0-77980 GCF_039871875.1 Sphaerisporangium sp. B11E5
ACGGCCATCGCCTTGGTTCTCCTTCGATCGTGGAACATCGAAAAGGATCACGCGATGGCCGTCCTCGTTTCACGACGCCACGCTGACTACCAGCCGAAACTCGTACACCACCTCCGTGGACGCAACCAGGGTTCGAACCCCGAGCTGACAGGCGCGCACGATGGTGGAATCCACCGCCACCAGCCAGTCGATGTCCCCCCCACACGTCCACATCCGCCTGCATGGCCTGCAGCGTCGCGGTGAAGGTGCCATCCAGGGCCCATCGACGGAACCGCGTGTACAGACTCTGCCAAGATCCGTACCGGGGCGCTCCCGCTCCCCTCGATCTGCGTAGAGCGCTCATAGAGCACCGCAAGCGGCAGTTCGCCGACCGGCCGGACCGCTCATACCGCCCCAGGTCGTCCGCGACATCGTCGGCCACAGCGACATCCAAGTCACCATGACGATCTACGCCCACGCCTCCCTTGATGACAAACGAAACGCGCTCGGCAAACTTGGTGAGGCACTGCAGTGAGGCGTACGCCACGCCCGGCACTCGTCCGGGCGTGGCTATCCACATACTTGTCCACAGAAAATTTGTGTGTCACGATCTCAGGCAGCGGAGCTATGCCTTCGCTAGGCCTCACACCATGTGCGGGCCTTTTTTCATGTGTGGACTCCGTGGCAGAAAGCCACTGGCGGAGGGTCCAATCGCATACCCCGCACCACACGGTGTGGGGTTTTTATTTCCCACACCAGGAGATCCTCGGGTGCACGTCCTCGGTTACCTGGCATCAGGGGGAGCCGTCACGGCCGTAGCTTGGGCCGCCGTACAGATCGTGCGCGCTGTGCTCAACTACCGCCTGGCTCGGCTTGCGCTTCAGCGCACCCCCGAAGACCAGATGGCCAACACACTTCGCGCGCTCAACGGTGCTCAGCGCATCCGTAAGAGCTAACCGAAGCTAAGGCCAAAACCGGACATGTCGCCTGAGCGGCGAAGCTCTAGGCTTCGTTGCAGTCTTAAAACTGCATGGAGTCTTAATGGCGAACGAGGCAGTACGTCTCTCAGATCACCTTGGACAGCTGACAGCAGCACTGCACACAGGCGCCCACGTACCTGCCGGCAGGCTCTGGGGCCTGCCGGATCTTGGAGAGGACGACTGCTGGGTGGATATCGCTGGAGCTTCAGCACTCACTAGCTGCCTGCCGAAGACGATCAGCGGGTGGCTGAGCCGTCAAGGGCCGAAACGAAACCCGTTCCCAACCCCGCAGCGACTCTTGTATCGGCTCTACTGGCGTCGTTCTGCCATACAGGAGTGGCTGGTGCGAGAGCAGACCTTGTGAGAACCGCTTACAGCCGACTCAGTTCTTACATAGAGCCATTGCTGTCAGCGTTGCTGTCACTGAAGATCAAAAACGCCCCGTAGCACTGATGCTCGGGGCGCTTTGGCTGTTCAGGTGATGTGGTCAGGGGCGGGGTCGAACCGCCGACCTTCCGCTTTTCAGGCGGACGCTCGTACCGACTGAGCTACCTGACCTCGGTGGTGACGGGCACCTACCAGAGCGGTCCTGACGGGACTTGAACCCGCGACCTCCACCTTGACAGGGTGGCGAGCACTCCAAACTGCTCTACAGGACCTTGCTGTACTGAACCGGGGCGGCTTGCCCCGGTTGCGCTCGCTTAGCTTACCAGTTCGGCGGAGATCGGTGACCTCCGGTCGTTCCGGTGAGCGGTTAGCTCACGCGTGCCCCCAACGGGATTCGAACCCGTGCCGCCGCCTTGAAAGGGCGGTGTCCTAGGCCGCTAGACGATGGGGGCTCAGGACTTTCGCCCTGGTTCCGTGACGCCGTCCGTCGGGGACCTCTGAAGCATAGGGGACCATGGGCCCTGATGCCAAAGTGGTCATCCTCTGACCGGCGTGGCGGTGGCGGTGGTCTTCTCTCCCGATGGCGTCGGGGTGGAAGACGGCTCCGGAAGAATTGTACGACCAGGGTTGCTCTCCAGGTGACGCTGTATTTGTACCCACTGCTCCCCGAGGCCGCCGAGGGTGACGTCGTCCCAGGCCTGCAGGCGTTGGGTGGTGCGGTCGAAGTACAGGACGGAGGCCTGGATGGGGGTGGGTTCGTCGTGTTCCAGGCCGCGCAGGCCCGCGCTGCCTGTGGAGCCCTGGATCATCAGCCGGGTCCCTGACGGGAGCATTTCGGTCGACCGTTCGTGAACGTGGCCGCTGAGGACGAGTGGCACGGCGCCGTCGAAGGCGCGTCCGATGGTCGGGTCGTGCACGGCGACCACACCCACAGGAAGCTTGGCGGCGGCTGCTTCCGTACCGCTGGCCTTGCTGGTGGCCGGCGAGGGCGTTTTCGTGCTCTTGGGGACGGACGGGGGCACCAGACGGGACGCGTGGGAGCGGCCGAGGCGTTCGAGGGCCGCGGGGTCGGAGTCCACTTGCACGCTTTTGTCGGGGGTGAACCGCGGGTCGCCGACACCGTAGATCCGCAGGCCGTCCACGTTCTTGACGGCGCCGTCCAGGACGACGGCGTTCTTCTGGCGGGCGATGGCGCGCTGGGTGTCCATCGAGTCGTGATTGCCGCGTACATAGACGTACGGCACCTTCAGCTTGCCGATCTCCTCGACGAACTTGTTCTCCGCCTTGGTGCCGTGGTCCGCGATGTCCCCGGTGTCGATGATCATGTCGATCTGGAACTGTTCCATGAGCGAACGGATTGTGCTCCAAGCCACCGGGTTGAGGTGGATGTCCGAGACATGCAGCACGCGCAACGTGTTCGGGTCGGGTGAGTACACCGGCAGCGTGCTGCCGGCGTGGTAAAGCTGCGAGACGTTCGTGACAAGCTTGGCGAGCTGCGCCTGGTACTCGGAGAACCGGTTGACGATCGACTGGGCGTTGCCGATGAGTGACGGCACGCCCGTGAGCAGGCCGGTGTACCGAGGCTCGGAGATCGAAGCCGGGTTGAAGGTCATCGCGGCCAGCGCTCCCGCCAGCACCAGGCCGCAGAGGCTGGTCAGCCCCGTCAGCAGGGCCCTGCGCCACGTGCGGAAGACGACCAGGCCCACCACGATCGCCCCACCGACCGACCAGAGGGCCGCTCTGACGAGCAGATCGCGCAGCCCGGACTGGAGATCGGCCTCGATGAGGCCGGGCAGCGTCTCAGCCCACCGCGGGCTCTCCAGGAGCCGCTGAGCGATGTCCGTGTGGATGCCGTTCAGGCTGAGCTGCAGTTGCAACGGCCCCTGATGGGAGTCGAAGCGCAACGTGCCGAGCGGCCGGACGTCCAGAACCGTCTGCCCCCGCCACGAGGGCTGGAGGCTCATACCGATCTCGGCGGGCCCGACGGCCGTGCTCACATGGGCGCCTACGGCCAGTCCCAGCCACGCGCCGGCCAGGGCCGCGATGCCGACGAGCAGGACTGATGCCGTACGCCGTACGGCCCGCCGTCCGGCGAATCGCCGGCCCGCGTCCCTCCACCGTGTGACAGTCATCGACGCCTTGCTACCCGAAAACGCCGCACAATTCATAGCCGACACGAGTCAGCTCGAGTTCATCTCCCGGTCAAGTCCGCTACGGGGCCACACAGGACGGCGTGCGCGCCCGGCGCGGTGCGGTGACACGATGGCAGAGTGATCGAGGTTTCGCGGGGCAGGTTCGAGGAGCTCGTGGCCGAAGCTCTGGACACCGTTCCGCCTGAACTGGCCCAAGTGATGGACAACGTCGTCGTGGTCGTCGTAGACGACCCACCCGAGCCGGGCCTGCTCGGGCTCTACACGGGCATCCCGCTGACCGAACGTGGCGACTGGTATTCGGGCGTGCTCCCGGACCGGATCGAGATCTACCGGAACCCCATCTGCGAGATGTGCCGTACCGAGGATGAGGTCGTGGAGGAGGTGCAGATCACCGTAGTTCACGAAATAGCACACCATTTCGGAATCGACGACGACCGCTTGCACGAATTGGGCTGGTAACCCTTTCACCTGGTCGAACACTCCCATACTGGGTGGTGAGCAGAACCTATCCTGCGATTGGGCTTGCGCAACGACGCCTGCCATGGGCACCGTAGGTGACATACTGAACACGGTCTGTCAGGACGGCCCAGCGAGCCCAGCGGAGACATATGGCGGCCACAAGGCCAGGCCGGCTGCCCGGGCGGCACCGCCGCTCGCCAGAAAGCCAAGCGACGTACGGCGAAGTCATCGCCATCGGCGAATTTCGCGCGTTGTGGGGCGGTCAGTGCCTTTCCTTGCTCGGCGACCAGCTCGCCCAGGTCGCCCTCGCCCTGCTCGTCTACGACCGCACCGGCTCCCCGCTCGCCACCGCAGGTGTGTACGCCCTGACGTACCTCCCGCCGATCGTCGGAGGCCCGTTCCTGGCCGCTCTGGCCGACAAGTACGCGCGCCGTCGCATCATGATCGTGTGCGATTTAGCACGTGCCGCCCTGGTCGGGCTCATGGCCGTGCCCGACATGCCGTTCTACGCGCTGTGTGCCCTGGTATTCCTGGTGGTGCTGCTCAGTTCCCCGTTCACGGCGGCCCGGGCCGCGCTGCTGCCGGAGATCCTGGAGGGCGACCGGTACGTCGCGGGCTCCGCACTGCAGAACATGACGAACCAGGCGGTCCAGATGCTGGGCTTCGCCGCGGGCGCCGGGGTCATCGCGGCCATCGGGGCCCATTACGGCCTGGCCCTGGACGCGGCGACCTTCCTGGCGTCCGCGCTGATCATCGCCCTGGGCGTCCGCCGCCGACCGCCGCCTGAACCCGACACCAGCGTGCCGATCTCCATGTGGGCCATGACCAAGACCGGAGCGCGACTCGTCTTCGGCGACCGCCGCCTGCGCGTACTGGTGCTGTTCGCCTGGCTCTGCGGCTTCTACGTGCTTCCCGAAGGCATCGCCGTCCCGTACGCCGCGACTTTCAGCACCGACCCGCGGACCGTCACGCTGCTCACCGGCCTGCTGATGGCCGCCATGCCCACCGGCACGGTGCTCGGCGCGTTCTTCTTCGGCCGTTTCGTCACCCCCACCCGGCGCCTGCGGGCCATGGGCTGGATGGCGATGCTGAGCTGCGCCCCCTTGATCGGCTGCGCGATGCGGCCACCCGTGGCCGTCGTCCTCGCGCTCTGGGTACTGGCCGGAATCGGGGGCGCCTACCAATTGGCGGCAAACGCCGCGTTCGTCCAGTGTGTCCCCGCCAACCGACGGGCCCAAGCCTTCGGCCTGGTGCAATCCGGCCTGCTGGGCGTCCAAGGCATCGGCATCCTCATCGGCGGCGCCGCGGCCCAAGCCCTCGGCCCAGAGCCCGTAGTAGCCCTGGCAGGCGCCGCCGGGCTGGCCGCGGCCGCACTGCTGGCCATGCTCTGGACCGAGTCCCGTACCGAGATAATCACCAGAGTCCGCACCCAGGTGACCTAGAACTTGGCCGGCGGCTCATCCGTCGGCGCCTGTCGCGGCGCGTCCTGCACCGACCCCTCACCCGGCTGCTTCCACTTGGTGGCCGCCTGCTGCCAGTGCCCCGAAGCCTGGTGCCACACCGAGTTCGAGTCACTCTTCTGCCGGTTGATGAGGTCCTGGACGATCGAGGTGCTCTTCCCCTCTGCCGGGATCAGCAGCCAAGCGACCGCGTAGATCCCGATGCCGAGCCCCCCGAAGAAGGTGGCGACGGCAAGCCCGAGCCGAAGGATGTTGGCGTCGACCCCCAGGAACTCCCCCGCCCCCGAGCACACCCCCGCTATGATCTTCCCCTGGCGAGTGCGCCGCAGTTCCTTGGCCGACTGGTACCCGTAGCTCTTCATCTCGTTCATGCCTCCAGACTGCCCCCCACACCGCCAATAGCACATAGGGATTCCCCCTGGCCCAACCCTGGCCACCCCCTGAACCCCCCACCACCCCGCAACGGCAAGCCAGTCGCGCAAGTCACGGTACGCTCAGTACCCTGCATCTATGCGGGCCGCTAGCTCAACGGCAGAGCTGCGGACTTTTAATCCGTAGGTTCAGGGTTCGAATCCCTGGCGGCCCACCTGCTGAAGTACCCCTAGTGGATCTTGCCCCGACTAGCACTACAGCCACTTGCTACAGCCAAGAGGCGGCGTCCCGGGCCATAGCCGCACCGCGCGCCCGCTGGACCGAGCGAACCGGCCGACCGTACCGGGATGATCGCAATTCCAAGCCCGAGGTCCCGGAGCGGCTGAGGTGGAAGCCTGATCACCCCGCCGGTTGCAGTTTGGGTTGCAGTTCAGAGGAGTTCAGAGCTGTTCAGGCCGGACTACTTATGCCCACTGACCTGCCACGGACGCCGGATCGCGTGGTCAGAGCCGCAGAGCTTGATCGAATCGTCTTCTTTTAATCCGCAGATCACCCGCGGCGGCTTGCATAGGATGGCCTGCCGTACAACGACTTGCCCTTTTCGACTTGGATAACACTCTCGTTGATCTCGACCAGGCCTCAAGGCGTGCGGTCGCGAGTGCTCCGGGTCATGGTCTGTTCCGTATGAAGCTGGAAGGCACCAGCAAGAGACAGAAGAGGCCGGAAGGCGTACAGCCTGGTCAGATGCTTGATCGAAGGATCTGACCAGGTGGCCGGGCTTCCTGTCGGAGATCACCCAAATCTACGAGGGCACCAACCAGATCCAGCGCATGGTCATGGCCCGCCGGCTCCTCAAGTAGGCCGCTGAACAGCGAGAACCCGGCCCTGAGGAAGCTCCGGGACCGGATTCACCATGTCGGTGCATGATCTTAGGGGAAGGCTCGTTCCGTCCTGTTCCGTGGGACGCCGCGGGATTCCGTCGTGGACCATGCGGCCGACGCGCCATGACCGTGCAGGGCACTGGCGCGGCGGTTCCGGTCTTTGCTCGCCGGGGCTCGCTGCGGATCCCTATGAGACGGCGGCCAGGGCGAGCAGCGGCTTCTCCAAGGTTTCAGCGATCTCGGAATTGGTTGCGCGTAGCTCGCGCAGAAGCGCTCTAGTCGCTGCTCCAAGGGCGCGGGAGAGTTCGTCGGCGTCGAGGGTACGTACGAGCGCTTCTTGGACGGGCCCGGTGACGTCAGGAGGCAGATGGTCGGCGCCCTTGGCGTGAGCCACGGGGTGGCCCAGCCGAAGACAGGCAAGGGTCAGAGTGTGGTCGCGGACGCCGCTGATCCAGTATTCCGCCTGCCACAGAGCTCCACGCTCGACAGAAATCCGGGCGTGGAGAACATGGTGCCAAGCAAGGCCGATCAGGTGTCCAGGGTCGACGGATCCGGGTCGCCGCGCCACCGCGTCGCCAAAGACGACTCGAAAGCCTCCGGTGCCGAGCGGACCGAACGCAGCAGCAGGGGTGAACCCCAGATCGATCTCGAGCAGTTCCCCAAGAAGGAAGGCCCGATAGATCGCAGAGCCGGCGCGAAGGTCGAAGTGGTGTATCGCGCCGAGCTCGCGGTACACGAAGGCGCTCCAGTCGCTCAGTGCCTCCTCTACCGCGATGCCGTCCGCCACTCCGAAGAAGAGGTCGACATCGGACCAGCGGTCCTCGGCGTCTCGTGCGGCGGAGCCGGTGATCGCGGCACCGACGATCCGCTTGTCCTCCTGGGCTCGCTCCAGCAGCTGCGTCCGCACATGCTGGCGTCGATCCACCATGAACATGATTTGATCATAGTGGGTGACGTTCTCATGTTCTGTGGTATTTCGTGACCATGCGGGCGCACAGGGCAACGGACTGGCCGCCGGGACCGCTTCGGCTCTCAAGCCGTCGTGACTTCACGCATCAAAATCAGTGACCGGCAGAAACCACCCGGTGAACCGAGACCAGGTTGACTCAGGGAACTGCCGCGGCCCTCTTTCGTCGGGCCTTGCCATCGGGCAACAGGGGTGAGGTGACAGCAGCAGTGGCAGCAATATCCCCCACGAGAACATCCTTCGGCAGCCGTTCACAACTTCTGACCACGATCACCGGTGCCCGAGATAAGCGGGAAGGTCCTCGCTGGAGATCAGCCCCATTGCCGCAGAAAGATGGACGCGTTGACTAAAGGATAACCGTGCTTAGAGAGGTTTAATGGCTGGGATTACGGGGGTCGGAAGTCCAGGCCGGTCTTGGCGAGGAAGCCGGTGAGGCGGGCGGGGCGGTATTGCATCCGTTTGAGCCGGTTCTTCACCAGGGCGATCAGTTGGTCGACGGTGCGTATGGCGAGGTTGGCCAGGCTCTTCTTCATGTGCGCCCATACGGCCTCGACCGGGTTCAGCTCGGGGGCGTGGGCGGGCAGGTAGAACACCGTCAGCCATGGGCGGGCGGCGATCAGCCGTCGCATCTCCGCCGAGGTGTGGGTGTTCAACTTGTCCCACACCACCACGATCGGCCCGGCGAGCTGCTGATGGGCGGCGTCGAACAAGGCGGCGTAGTCGGCCTCACAGAACCCTCGGCGTTCGCCCGTGCGCCCGCGGTGGGCCCGCATCCGGTAGATCAGCCGCGGCCGCGCCTGTGGGGTGCCGGGCCGGGGGGCGATCAGGCCGGCGATCGACACGCGTCCGGTGCCCTTGACCGGCAGCGACACGCTCGGGGTGTGGCCCTTGCGGCCCCAGGTGCGGCGCTTGGGGGACCTCAGGGTCTGCCCGGCCTCGTCCTCGAAGCACAGCCACGCCTCCAGCGTCCACAGACATGGATGGACATCAGTGGATGATGATGTAGAGGTAGCACGCCGTGGGCAGGCGTCGCGCACGTCGATGGACGTCCAAGGACGTTCCTCGGCCGACTTTCAATCCGTAGGTTCAGGGTTCGAATCCCTGGCGGCCCACCTGCATATCCCTTGATCAATGGTCCCGGGAAAACGGCCTTAACGATCTCCCGCCGGACCATTGCCGGACCATCCCGCAGGCGATCATGCGGACCTGGTGTCTTGGCACGCTCTCCCGGCACGCGGGATCATCGCCGCCGTGGCCGCCACCGCGAGCTCGGGTACCACACTGGTGTAGGTGTCCGCAGTGCACCAGTACTGCCGGTGCCTCAGCGTCGGCGACACCACCTTCATGTCGACGCCGGCTGAAGTTTTCACGGCTGTCGTGGGGGTTTCCTCCTGGACTGTCCGGTGAAGTTGACGCACGGGGGAGCGCGTGAAACAAGGACTGCGGATGTGGCCGAGCTCCTTGAGGAAGCGCCGCTGTCCCGAGCGGCGATCATCGCCATCGCGCCAGCGTTGCTCCTAGGGTCATGCTCGGCGGGTGGTTGGCCTTAACCGAGGGGACATGATGCGTCGACTTCGCACGGCTGTTGCACTTGCCGGCATCGCCACCGGACTGCTGATGGGCCTGGGGACCCCGGCCCAGGCCGCCGCGCCCACGGATCGCTCCGCCGTCACCACAGTCGCAGCTCCCGGCTGGTGGCGGTTCGGCGTGTATTACACCTTGGACGCCTGCCAGTATTTCGGCAACAGCCTGACCCAGAGCCCTCAGTTCTCGTCGTACTACTGCAGTCAGTCGGTGTGGGATACCGTCGATCAGAGGTATTACTGGGGCCTGTGGGTCTACCAGGTCGCCTAAGCGGCTTGGCCGGCGGGTGCACGGGTGATACGGATGCCCAGCCGCCGGGCCGTGCGCTGTGCCCAGGCGCGGCCGCTCAAGGTGACCAGCACCTCGCAGATCAGGCCGCTGGCGAAGAGGAGCACCGGGGGCGTGGTCCCGGCGTGGGTGGCCCATAGGTAGGCACCCAGCCGACCAGAGCAGCGGCCGTCATCGCCGACCAGGACGCCGAGCGCGAGCGGGCCGGGCGGGCGATCACTGCTCGCCACCCGCGCCGTGCGTGGTGAGCGGCAGCAGCGGCTTGGCCACGTCGCGGTGTACCACCTCGGCCGGCACGCCCCCGGCGCGCACCCGGGCGGCGACCGCCTCGGCCAGGGCGACCGCGCGGTGACGGCCACCGGTGCAGCCGATCGCTACCCTCACCACCTGGCCGCCGGCGGCGCGCATGCTCAGTGCGTACGCCGCGGCGATGTCGATGACGCACGTCGCGCCGGGGGTGGCAAGGACGTGGCGGCGTACCGCGGCGTCCAGGCCGGTCAGGTCCCGCATGATCGGGTCGTGGTGCGGGTTGCGCAGCTGGCGGCGCGTGTCCACGGTGAGGTCGGCCATCGGCGGGGCGTCGGGGTGGCCGTACCCGAACGAGATGATGCGGATGTGCCCGGTCATCGGCGCTCCCCGCGGCCGCAGGGCTGCCAGACCAGGCGCCGCAGCACGCGGACCGGCGCCGGGACGTGCAGGCCCAGGTACAGCGCCACCACGGCGACCGCGGCGGGCCGGCCGTAGGGGGCGGGTAGCGCGATCCAGAACTCGACGGCGAGCACGGTGGTCAGGGCCGTGGTGTAGGTGCCGTGCATGAGGCGCCAGACCTGGCGCATGGTCCAGGGACGGGGGTGAGGGGTCATGAGGTTCTCCAGTGGTTGCGGGCCCGCAGGCCGAGCACCAGGCCGAGGGCGGCGCCGGCGGCAAGGACGGCGATCCACGCGGTGAACACGGTCGTGGTGGGGGCGTCGGCCAGGTGCAGGGCGGCGCCGACGCCCCCGGCCAGGACGGCGGAGATGGCCAGGGCGGCGGCGACGTAGCGGACGGGGCGGGGGCGGTCGGTGTCGTCGGTGCTGTGGCGGCCCATCAGGGGGTCCCTCCGGAGGTGGTGGTGTGGGCGTAGGGGCCCGGCCCGTTGACCGGCGCCGGCGATGCGGGCGGGAGAGCTTGGGCGGTCTGTGCGGCTGTCTGCCGGGCGGCTTCTTCCTCGCGGTCCACTTCGACGTCGGTACGGATCCGCCCGGCCGTCCGGGAGCTGATCTGGCAGGCCTTGGCGAGGCGGTCGCGGCCCACCGTCATGCCGAGGTCCGGGGCGATGCCGTAGACGATGCGGGCGATGTCCTCGCGGCCGGCCGGGGTGGGCTGGTCCGCCTGGTCGGTGGTGTCCTGGCCGTCGGCCGCAGGCTCGGTGGTGACGGTGGTGGGGAACAGGCGGCGCGGGGTGTGCACGAACAGGTGCGTGCCGCAGAAGATCATCCCGATGGCCAGGAACGCGACCACCAGCACCACGCCCCAGGGCAGCGGGGCATGAATGATGATTTGCAGGCTTTCCGCGCGCTCAAGTCCGCGGTGCGCAGGCATAGCAAGGACGCGCCGGTGGTCGAGCGGGCCATCGCTCTGTGCCACCTCATCGATCTGGCCACGGTGCTCGGCGAGCCCACCGATCCCTGGGTGCCGATTTGCGTGGTCTGGAACTGACCTCCAGCGACAGGCAGCGCATCGAGTCGGAACTCGGGCATCTGGCCGGACTTCAGGAGTGGCTGCCCTGACGGCAAGGAGATCTCACTCCTTGCCATTTCCAACGTATAGCGCATGGGGGGGCTTGCGGCAAGACCGGGGTCTTGCCGCAGAATCGGCGGCCGGACACGGCACCGACGAGGAAGTTGGGGGCACGACGTGGGGGTGTTGTCGATGGACGGGGGACGTGGCGACCTCGGACCGCTGATGGGATCGGCGGTGCGGGTGCGGAGGGCTGACGCGGAGGTGCGGGGGTGCGCGCCGCACGACCGGGCGGAGCGGGCGGTCGGCTCGGCAGAGGGAAACCGGCCGGAGATGAGGAGGTGCCTGACAGGAGGTTCGGCACAGCTTGGGGCGCCGGTGAGTCGATCGGCCGTCGCAGTGCGGGGGGGCGCGGCTGCGCCGGAGGTGGCGCGATGAGCGAGCGGTATGTGTTGGATCTTCGAGAGGTCGACGAGGCGCAGGTCGCGGTGGTCGGCGGCAAGGCGGCGCATCTGGGCGGGCTGTCGCGGATCGAAGGTGTCCGCGTGCCGGCGGGGTTTTGCGTGACGACGGCCGCCTTCCGGCGGGTCATGGCGGAAGCGGCCTCGGTCGACGATCGGCTCGATCGGTTGTCGCGCCTGGGCCCGGATGAGCGGGAGGCGATCCGCACGCTCAGCGCGGAGATCCGGCGGATCATCGAAGGGGTCGCCGTCCCGGGTGATCTGGCGGCGGCGATCACCGGCGCGCTCGCCCGGCTCGGCGGGCAAGGCGCCTACGCGGTGCGATCCAGTGCGACGGCTGAGGACATGCCGGCGGCTTCCTTCGCGGGCCAGCAGGACACGTACTTGAACGTCGTGGGGGCGGCGGCGGTCCTTCAGCACGTCAGCCGGTGCTGGGCGTCGCTGTTCACCGAGCGGGCCGTGACCTACCGCTCGCGTAACGGCTTCGACCATCGGAAGGTCCACATGGCCGTGGTCGTGCAGCAGATGGTCTTGCCGGATGCGGCCGGCATCCTGTTCACGGCCGACCCTGTCACGGGTGACCGGAAGGTCGCCACCGTGGACGCCGGCTTCGGCCTCGGCGAGGCGTTGGTTTCCGGCCTGGTGAACCCGGATGTGTTCAAGGTGCGTGACGGCGAGATCGTCGCCAAGGTGATCGCCGCCAAACAGCGCGCCGTTCACGCCCTGCCGGGCGGCGGGACGCGGGAAGTGGCGATCGACCCGCGGCGGCAGGAGCAGCCGGCGCTGACCGACGCGCAGGTCGTGCGGCTCGTGCGGCTCGGGCGGCGGATCGAGGCGCATTTCGGCCGCCCCCAGGACATCGAATGGTGCCTGGCCGGCGATGACTTCCAGATCGTGCAGAGCCGGCCGATCACCACACTGTTCCCCGTCCCCGCGGCCCGCGACCAGGAGAACCACGTCTATCTCTCCGTCGGTCATCAGCAGATGATGACCGACGCCATGAAGCCGCTGGGACTCTCCATGTGGCAGCTCACGGCCATGGCGCCGATGCACGAGGCAGGCGGGAGGCTGTTCGTCGACGTCACCCGGCACCTGGCCTCGCCCGCGAGCCGTGCCGGCTTCCTGGAGATGGCGGGGAGGTCCGATCCGCTGATCAGGGACGCGCTGGAGACCGTCCTCGGCCGCCAGGGTTTCGTCCCGGCGCTCCCGGACGGCGGCCCCGGCGGGCCGCCGGCCGGCGGCGCGTCCGCCCCGATCGAGACCGATCCGGCCATCGTCACCGAGCTGATCGAGCGCAGCCAGGCGTCCCTCGCCGCCCTGCGGCGCGACATCCGGACGAAGACCGGACCGGCGCTGTTCGACTTCCTGCTGGAGGCCTTCCAGGAGCACAAGCGGGTCCTCAGTGACCCATTGAGCATGCAGGCGATCATGGCGGGGATGGAGGCCACCTGGTGGCTCAACGACCGGCTGGGTGAATGGCTGGGCGAGAAGAACGCGGCCGACACCCTCACGCTGTCCGCCCCCGGCAACGTCACCTCGGAGATGGGACTGGCGCTGCTCGACGTCGCGGACGTGATCCGCCCCCATCCGCAGGTGGTGGCGTTCCTGCGGGGCGTCGAGGACGACGGCTTCCTGGACGAGCTGCCGAAGCTCCCGGGCGGGACAGAAGCACGCGACGCCATCGAGGCCTACCTCGACCGGTACGGCATGCGCTGCGTCGGCGAGATCGACATCACCAGGCCGCGTTGGCGCGAACGCCCTGCCACGCTCGTGCCGGTGATCCTCGACAACGTCAGGAACTTCGAGCCGGGCGCCGCCAAGCGGCGTTTCGAGCAAGGACGGCAGAAGGCGCTGACGAAGGCGCAGGAGGTGCTCGAACGCCTGCGGGCGCTGCCGGACGGGGAGCACAAGGCCGACGAGACCAAGCGGATGATCGACCGGGTCCGGACCTTCATCGGCTACCGGGAGTACCCGAAGTACGGCATCATCAGCCGCTACTTCGTCTACAAGCAGGCCTTGCTGGCCGAGGCCGAGCGCCTCGTGCAGGCCGGCGTGCTCCGCGAGAAGGAGGACGTCTTCTACCTCACGTTCCAGGAGTTCCACGACGTCGTGCGCTCGAACCAGGTCGACGACGAGCTGATCCAGCAGCGCAAGGACGCTTTCCTGTCGTACCACGCGCTCACGCCGCCCCGGGTGCTGACCTCGGACGGCGAGGTCATCGCCGGGGCGTACCGACGAGACGACGTGCCGGCCGGCGCCCTGGCCGGCCTACCGGTCTCCGCCGGGACCATCGAAGGGCGCGCCCGCGTCGTCCTGGACATGGCCCAGGCTGATCTCGAACCGGGTGACATCCTCGTCACGACCCACACCGACCCGAGCTGGACCCCCCTCTTCGTCGCCATCAAAGGCCTGGTGACAGAAGTCGGAGGATTGATGACACACGGCGCGGTGATCGCACGGGAGTACGGCCTGCCGGCCGTCGTCAGCGTGGTGGACGCCACTCGGCTGATCCCCGACGGGCAACGGATCCGCGTGCACGGAAGCGACGGGTACGTCGAGATCCTGCCCTGACCGGCCGCTCAGGGAGAAGGCCGGCACCTGCCACGGTTGATCAACTTTCCGGCGGCTCGCTAGGGTTGCTCGCTTTGACCGCTTCACTCCGATGAGATGGCCATGCGTCGATACCGTTTCGGCAGGATCGCCACCCTGATCGCGCTGGGTTATCTCACCGTGGTCGCCGGGTTGGGCGTCTACGCGCTGACCACCGCGCAGGGTGGCCTCCTCTGGGAGATCGTCACCCGCGACCCTGGCATGGAGTGGTTTCTCGGCCCCGGGGAGAAGACCCTCACCGTCCCGTGGGGGCTGACGGTCGTCCTGATTCTCATCGGAGCGCTTCAGGCGTGGGCCCTGTGGCAGGTGCTGCGCGGGCGCGCCAGGGGCGAGCTGACACACCGGGGCAGGAAAGTCGGCCTGCTGCGGCTCGCCCTGTATCTCAGCGTCGGCTACAGCCTGATCAGCATCGCCGGCATGCCGCTGATTCACGCATGGAGTATCTACTGGGTCTGGTCAGTGACGGGAATCGCCTGCGGTTGCGTTCAACTGGCCATCGTCTGGCTGTTCTTCCTGGTGCTCCGGGACACCGTCTCCCAAAGGTTGCGGCTGTTTTCCCTGGTCGTCGGAACCATCGCCGTCGTGAGCAACCTCGGTCAGGAAATCACCGACATCTTCGACCTGCACTCCGCTGGGTGGATCTTCGACCTGGCCGGGGGGTACGGCTACGTCTGGGTGGCATGGTCGGTGTCGATTCTCATCGCCCAGGCCGAGGATCCACGCTGGAGCGCGGCGACCGTCCGGACAGGCGTCGTCGCGCAGACGATGTCGGTCCTCCAGCCCACCGGGACGGTCTCGTTCGGCGACAGCGGGTTCCCGAGCATCCTCACGGTCTACACGCTCCTCGGTGCTGCCAGTGTCTTCGGACTGGTCTGGGACGCCAGGACCGCCCACGAGCTGGCGGCCCCCCTTCCCCAGCCGGACCCGGGACGCGTGCCGGTACGGCAGGCGGCCAGGTGGTGGCCGTTGGCCGCCGTGGCCGTCGCGCTGCCGCTGATCCCTGCCGTCGTCAACTTGGTGAACGGCACGTACCTCTGGATCGGCCCCAGAGGCGTGATCGAGCGGTTCGTCCGCGTGGACGGGGGCAGCGGGAACGCTCTGGCCTGGCTCGGCCTGGACGTCTTCGTCGGCGTCGGCGGCCCCGCGCTGCTGATCTTGGCCGCTGTTCTGCACCGGACCCGCCGTACCCTGCGGTTCACGACGCTGTCGCTGGTCATCGCCGCTGCCGTGGGCTTCGCCAGCGCGCTCACAGCGACGCCCGTGCCTGAAGACTTCGGCGATTTCTACGAAGGCACACAGATCTACCCGGAGAGCCTGTTCAGCCAGAAGCACGCCGGTGAGATCTTTCTCGGCATCTCACCGGCGTGGTACGGCGCGGCCTTGCTCGTCTCCGCCCTGCTCCTGCTGGTGCTGTACCCGATCCCACCGGCCCGGCGCGTGAGCCGCCGCATGCTCCTGCCGGCCCAGGTCGCCACGCTGGTCGCGCTCGTGTTCGTGCCCGCGGCGGACCTGGTCCCCGGCCCGGTCACCCCGGCCGAGGACTGCACCCCACGCGAGGCGTGGAGCGGCGAGCCCGAGGGTCCTGAGCTCACCAGGGACCAGCGACTCGTGTGCTCCCTCCGGCAGGGAAATGTGATCAAGCTCCCCGCCGCCACGCCTGACGCCATGGTCCTCACCCACGCCCGCTGGCTGTGCGGCATCTACACCCGCAACGATCCCCAGGAGGTCGCCCGCCTTCAGACGACGCAGGGACTGACGCGCGACGCTCTGACCTACCCGCTCGCAGAGATCTGCCCCAGCGCCGGCGCCGTGGTCAAGGCCGCGGCCGCTGAACAAGACCGGGAGTTCCAGGAGTGGGAGGCCGACGCGCAGCGCATGTGCGACTCGAGCGCGCCCCACCGTCCGCTCGTCGAACCAGCCAAGACGATCCGCATGAAGGAACCCCAGTGGACGGACTACGGGGTCGTGGAGGCGTACGAGCCCACCGAGGACGGTGGGGACCCGTACGAGGACGGTCTGCTCGACAAGGCTCAGGACAACGGTCTGGTGGCCGCCCTTCCCGGTCACCTGACGATCCTGACGCACTCCGACTTCGACCTCTGCGTCACCCTGGAGACCTACACCCGCCGCCCACCGGTGGAGACCAAGGGCTGGGACCACGTCGTCGAGGTCGGCTACGAAAGCCCCACCGGCGAGATCGTGCTCAGGGACGATCTCAGCGGAACCGAGTTTCCCGACCTGTCGCTCAACGGCCGGGCGGGTCACTACCGGATCCGCGTTCACTACGACTGGTTCAAGTGGCAAGGACCACAAGAGGGCGGCCAGCGTCTGCTGATCATGGCGTTCCCCGGGAAGGGCGACAAACCGGTCACGTACCGCAAGCCGTCTCAGCGGTGACACGCACCCTTGGGGCGGCTCAGGTCAGGAACTGCCGGGCGCCGCGCAGCTTGGTTGTGAGGCGCTGTTGGGTCATGGTGCAGTCCAGGCGCACATCCAGGGGGCCGGGGATGGTGGTGTCCGCTCGTCGGCCTGGTGGCAATCGGGCCGGGTCCAGGTTGTCGCGCCGGGCGATGAGGAGGCCCAGTTCGTAGCGGCTCAGGGCGTCGGTGCCGGCGATGTGGTGGATGCCGTGGTGTTCGGATGCGGCCAGTTCCAGGAGTGCGGCGGCCAGGTCGGTTACGTGTACGGGGCATCGTATGTCGTCGGTGAACAGCGTTCCTCTTGTTGCGCCGGTGGCGAGTGAATGCACGAGGGTCTCGTGGGGGGAAGTGCCGTCACCGATGATCAGGGATGTGCGGGCTGTCACCGCGGTTGGTGCGATCGCGGCCACCGCTGTTTCGGCGGCGGCTTTGGCGGCGCCGTACGGGGTGATCGGGTCGGGGAGGCATGTCTCGTCGTAGTGGATCGCGATGCCGGAGAAGACCGCGTCGCTGGACACCTGGACCAGGCGGCTGCCTGACGCGGAGGCGGCCAGGGCGACGTTCACGGGCCCGATGGCTGTGGTCGGCCAGTCCGTCTGGCGGTACGCGGCGTTGATGACCACCTGTGGGTGAGATGCGGCGATCAGGGCGTTGACGTCTTCTCGGCGGCGCACATCGAGTGGCAACCAATCGACACCTGCGGTCTGTCCTGATCGGGTCAGGTAGGTCGCGGCCACCTCGTGATCGGCGGCCAAGGACTGGCGGACCAGTTCGCTGCCGAGGAGACCGGTGCCGCCGATGATGAGGAGTCTCATGGGGGGTCACCGTAGTTGGTCGCTTCGATTGGTCCAGTCGGCGGGCTGCAGAAGAGTCCCTGGCCCTTCTGACCAGCCATAGCTGGTAGAGGGCTTCTTCCGTGGGAGGGGGAATGGGGATTTCGAGGGTTGAGGGGGTTGTCCAGGAGCATTTCCAGGCGCTGTGCGGCTTCGAGAAATGACAGGATGGCAGCTTTTCGCGCAGAGGGCGTTCTGCTTGGTGTATATCTGTGCCGCTTATGGAGGGCTAGGGCAGTTGCCGTATCAGGGGGAGGGGTCGCCGTGGGCTGGGAAGTACAGGGTGGCGCCTAGTTGGGCGGCGAGTTCCATCTGGTCGTAGAAGATGCGGTGGCTGGCGATCAAGCCGGTTTCCAGGTGGGAGACGCTGCAGGCGCGGACGATTATGGGGCGGGCGGTGGGGGCGGCGTAGTCGCCGCCGGGGATCAGCCAGGGGCCGTTGTGGGTGCCGGTGAGGGTGTATTCGACGATCACGGAGTCGGCTTGGACGGTTACGGTCTGGGGGGTGCATCGGGAGTCGGGGAAGGCTTCGATGAACTGGGCGTAGTAGGAGGCGATCTCTTCGCGGCCCTGGCCTACGCCGTCGGGGGCCACCAGGACGGCTCTTGGGGTGAAGCAGCCGGACAGCAGGTCCAGGTCGTGGTGGTTGAAGGCCTTTCTCAGCTGGATCAGGGCGGACACGGGGTCGTACATGGGGGACGGTCCTTCGCAGTGCCGGCACTTCCGCTGGTAGGGCTTGTGATAGTTCATCACGGTTGTGATGGGTGTTGAGTAAAGGAACCTTAGATCCTTCTTGGGCTGGGCACTGGGCGGTGTCCGGATCTGGTCAGGTGCGCTCTCGCCATGGGTGGCGCGGGGGTAATACGGTCTGATCCGCCGGACGGTGGGAGAAAGGGTGAGAGGGCGGAAATGACAGAGAACGTTCCTGAGGAGTCGGGGAAAGAGAAGGAATTAATCTTCAAGGACAAGTTCTCCGGGCCCACCGGGGAGCATGTGAAGGTGCAGAACGAACGGGTCGCGGAAGCGTGGCGGATATTCCAGGAACTGGACCGCGTCCCGGTGACCGGGAACGAGCGCACGGAAGTCGAGAAGGCACTGGGACGTGAGACGCCCGCGACGTTCACGCAGCCGTTGCTGGAGAGGATCGAGCGGGTGACCGGGCAGGGGCCCAGGCTGAGCGGGACGGTCGCGGCCAGGTACGGCGGGACGTGGGCGAACACCAGCCTCTTGGCGACACCCAAAGGGGGGCACCAGGTGGACGCCACCGGGTACAACGCGGTGCACGTCTTCGGCTCGGCGCTCGGCGAGGTCCCCAAGGAGGAGCGTCACGAGGTGGTCTGGCGGGTGACCGTCGAGACGGTCATCCCGAAGTATCCGCTGGCCGTGCAGGACACCGAGCCGTGGGCGGGGGAGGTCGGTGAGTGGCTGGAGGTCTTCGTGCACGAGTTCACGTTGCACGCCGAGACCTATGTCAACGCGATCGGCGCCTACCTGGCGGGGGCCGTGTGGCCGACCACCTTCCAGTCGACCGAGCATTGGTTGTTCGTGCAGCAGGGGTTACCTCGTTATCTGCTCCTGCTGCACCGGATTCGCCAGAAGTACCCCGCCCATGAGAACGCTTACATGAAGTCGCTGCGGCCCTGGGCGTTGACACAGACCAAGGTCCCCCCTGCCGTCGCGAACGTGGTGGGGGGCAACCCGAACATCGAAAATCTTCGTGAACTCGCGTTGTTCTACGGCAAGGAACAGCCGGCGGAGGTGGACATGAAGCTCAGCGCCTGGCTGAAGGAGCGTCTCGCCCCGCTCGTCACGGCGCCTCCGCTGGACGGCTGGCTGCGCTGAGCGGGTACCCGGCCGTGTCCCCGGCGAGGGTACTCGTACACTCGCCGGGGGGAATCACACGATGCGCACCTTTCTCAAGACCGAGGTGGGTAGCACCAGCGTGCTGCTCGTGGCCACACTTGCCGGGCTGGTGTGGGCGAACTCGCCGTGGGCGGATACGTATGAGCGGTTCTGGCATCTCACGCTGGGGATCTCGTTCAACGGGGACACGTTCTCGCTGGATCTGCGGCACTGGGTGAACGACGGGCTGATGACGGTGTTCTTCTTCGTCATCGGGCTGGAGATCTCCCGTGAGGTGGCTGTGGGGCAGTTGCGGGACCGGCGGCTGATCGCGGTGCCGGCGGTGGCGGCGCTGGGTGGGATGGTGGTGCCGGCGGGGGTGTACCTGCTGGTGAACGCGGGTGGGGCGGGGGCAGGTGGGTGGGGGGTGCCGATCGCCACGGACACGGCGTTCGCGCTCGGGGTGCTGGCCATCGTGGGGGCGCGGTGCCCGGAGCCGTTGCGGGCGTTCCTGCTGACGCTGGCGATCGTGGACGATGTGCTGGCGATCCTCGTGATCGCCGTGTTCTACACCGAGGACCTTTCGGTGGCCGCGCTGCTGTGGGCGGTGGCGTTGCTGGCGTTGATCGTGACGTTGCGGTGGTTGCGGTTCTGGCGGGCACCCGCGTATGTGATCCTCGGGTTCGCCCTGTGGCTGGCGGCGCTGCGCAGCGGGGTGCATCCCACGCTCGTGGGGATCGCGCTCGGGGCGCTGGTGCTGGTGTACGCGCCGCGTGAGCACCAGGTGATGCTCGCGGGTGAGGCGGTGCAGGAGTTCACCAGCAAGCCGAACGCGCGGCTGGCGGTCCAGGCGGCGCGGACGGTGCGGCAGGCGGTGTCGGTCAACGAGCGGCTGCAGGTCATGCTGCATCCGTGGAGCAGCCACGTCATCGTGCCGATCTTCGCGTTGGCCAACGCGGGGGTGCGGCTGGACGGCGGGTCGCTGCGCCACGCGGTGGGGTCCGCCATCACGTGGGGGATCGTGCTCGGGCTGGTGCTGGGAAAGCTGGCCGGGATCTCGCTCGGTACGTGGATCCCGTTGCGCCTCAACTGGGGTGTGCTGCCGGGCAACCTGGTGTGGGGGCAGATGCTGGGCGGGGCGGCGGTCTCCGGCATCGGGTTCACGGTCTCACTGTTCATCGTGGACCTCGCCTTCACCGACGCCGTGATGCGCACCGACGCCAAGATCGGCATCATCGCGGGGTCGCTGGTCGCGGCGATCCTCGGCTGGGTGATCTTCCGCATGGCGTGGGACCAGGGTGGCGTCTGCGCGCCGCCGCGCACCGGGCCCGAGGAGATACTCCCCGAGACGCTCGCCGTGCCGGTCCACGAGGGAGATCACGTGCGCGGTCCCGAAGATGCCACGGTGACGCTGGTGGAGTACGGCGACTTCGAGTGCCCGTACTGCGGGCGGCTGCACCAGGTGCTGGAACGGCTCCAGGAGCGCCATCCCGATCTACGGGTGGTCTTCCGGCACTTCCCGCTCCGCGAGTTGCACCCGCACGCCGCCCCGGCCGCGCTGGTCGCCGAGGACGCCGCCGACCACGGCAGGTTCTGGGAGATGCACGACACCTTGTTCGCGAACCAGCGCCACCTGAACCACCCCGACCTGGAGAAGTACGCCCGTTCGCTTGGTGTGGAGCCGTGGCGCCGGGTGCCCGAGCATCTGGAACGCATCGCCGCGGACGAGGAGTCCGGCCGGAACAGCGGCGTCCGCGGCACTCCGACGATCTTCCTCAACGGCGCCAGGTACCACGGCCACCACGACCTGGAGTCGTTGTCCAAGGCGGTCGCGGAGCTCCAGCGCGCCACGCGCTAGGACCGGGGTCAGGGGATCCAGAGGCAGAAGGGGTGGCCGGCCGGGTCCAGGTAGACGCGGACGTCGTCCTGCGGCTGGTACGGCGCCAGGGTCGCGCCGGCCGCCTCGGCGTGCGCCCCTGCCGCGTCGAGGTCCTCGACCTCTATGTCCAGGTGCGTCATCATCTGCTGGTCGCCGGGGCCGGCGGGCCAGGTGGGACGGACGTACGCCTTCTCCGTCTGGAAGGACAGGCCGGTGCCACCGCCGGGAGGGCGGAGGGTGACCCAGTCGCCCTCGTCGTCCTTGATCGGCCAGCCGAGGAGACGCTGGTAGAAGGCGGCGAGTTCGCGAGCGTGCGGGGCGTCGAGCACCGTCGCGGTGAGGGTGAGGCGGGGCATGTCGGACATGTCATCTCCTTCCGGACGTCTGGAGGGCGACGATATCGCGGGCGACCGTGCGGTGGATGTGGATGATGAGGCGGCAGGGCCGGAGGCCGCTCACGACATGGTGCGGCCAGAGGTGGGGCACGCCTGAGCGAGGGTGACTTCGAGCTGGGACTCCGCGGCCAGGTGGGCGGCCAGTTCCTCCAGGGTCGCGGCGCAGCGGACGTTGGAGAGGCCGTGGCGGAGGAGGAGGGCCGAGAGGCCCTGGCGGCGCACGGCGTACCATCCGCCGCCCACGGCGTCGGAGACGAGCCAGCGGCGGCTGTACTTGGCGTTGAGCTCGGCGATCGTGACTGTGGTCACCAGGTCACCGTGCCATCAGGGGGTTCTGTGCGGTCGGCATGGGTCAAAGAGTAGTCACTCGTCGGTAGCGAATCAATCACGAAGAGTTACCTGGTGGGGCGGTGTGGCGGGCCGGGGGTGGGGTCCAGCAGGCTTGTCCTCATGAATGCGAACGAACCGGTGGCTACGCGTAAGGCGCTGCATGCGGTGGCCGAACTGGTGATGGCGGGGCCGCAATATCGGCGTAGTGGGACGATCCGGCTGGGGGTGACGCCGGGGGGGTTCGCGACGGTGGCCGAGCCGGTGCTGCGGGTGGAGGGTGTCGTCCTGGTGGCCGGGGAGACGCGGGTGGAGTTGAACGGGCGCACGCTCCGTGAGCTCGGGGAGGTCACGGGGAGCGGGGCCGGGGCGCCTGAGGGGTTGTACCACGACGGCTCGGGGGGCGCGCCGGATGACGTGGTCGTGGTGGACGCGGAGGCGGCGGGGGTGCTCGCGGAGGCGCTGGGCCGGGGGGACGCGGCGTTGCGGGCGTTCGCGCCGGGGGTGACGCCGGTGTTGTGGCCGGAGCACTTCGATCTCGGGATCTCGGTGGACGAGGTCAACTACGGGATCTCGCTCGGCGACGGTCACCTCGACGAGCCGTACGCCTACGTGGGGCCGTGGCAGCCCCGGGAGGGCGAGTTCTGGAACGCGCCGTTCGGGGCGGCGCGGCCGTTGTCGGAGGTGGACGATCTGGCGGCGTTCTTCGCGGAGGGGCGGCGGCTGGCGTCCGGCTGAGCCGTCACCGGACGGGGTCCACGGCGGCGTCCGCGAGCCAGGCGGTGAGGTAGCGGGCGAAGGAGGCGCGCACCAGGAGCCAGAACTCGTCGTGGGCGCGGGCGAGGAGGATCACCTGGGCGCGGGCGACCGTCGTCTGGGCGCAGCTCCCAGCGGGGAACGCCGACGGGTGCAGGTCCAGGGAGCAGCCGTGGGAGAGGAGGTCCCGGGCGCCTGGGCCCTTGACGGCGATGGTGGTGCGCTGCGCGGAGACGTCCGTCACGGCGACCTCCGCGGAGCGGGCCGGGATCTCGTCCCCGATGACGAGCCACTCGCCGGGGCCCAGCCAGGCGACGTCCGTGGTCCCCCGGGTCTCCCAGGTGCCTGCGGGCAGGGCCTGCTCGCCGTGGACGCCGGTCATGCGGAGGTAGGGGATCTCGTGGATGTGGACGCGGGGGGTGGAGACGCCGGGGAAACCCTCCGCGGGGGTCGTGCGGGTGGGGTCGGGGGGCGGGGGGACGTCCAGGACGGCTTCGGCGGGGGCGCCGTCGCGGCGGGTGCCCTCGGGGTCGTACAGGACGGGGGTGGTGACGGTCACCGGGATGCTCGTGCCGCCTGACACGGCGTGGAGGCGGGTGCCGGTGCGGTGGTCGCCGCCGGCCAGCAGGGCCAGGGCGAAGGTGCGGCCGAGGGCGGCGCTGCGGTAGCTGGAGGTGACGTGGCCGAGCATGGGGACCGGCGGCGGTGGCAGAGGGTCGTGTTCCACGAGCTGGGCGCCCTCGGGGACGAGGATGTGGGGGTCCTCGGGGAGGAGGGCGACCAGGCGGCGGCGATCGGGGCGGATGGTGTCGGCCCGGGTGTGGGAGCGTTTGCCGATGAAGTCGGGCTTCTTGCGGGAGACGATCCAGCTCATGCCGAGGTCGTGCGGGGTGACGGTGCCGTCGGTGTCCTGGCCGATGATGGAGTAGCCCTTCTCGGCGCGCAGGACGTGCATGGCCTCGGTGCCGTACGGGGTGACGGCGCCGGTGCCCATGACGGCGTCCCAGAGGGCCTGGCCGTGCCAGCGGGTGACGTTGATCTCGTAGGCGAGCTCGCCGGAGAAGCTGATGCGGCAGACCCGCGCCGGGATGCCGGCCACCGTGGTGTCGCGCCAGGTCATGAAGGGGAAACTCGCGGCGTCCACCGCGAGGTCCGGCGCCAGGGCGGCCAGGACCCGGCGGGAGTGCGGGCCGGCGAGGGCCACCGTGGCCCAGTGGTCGGTGACGGACGTGCAGCGGACCCGGAGGGCGGGCCACTCGGTCTGGAGCCACTCCTCCATCCAGTCGAGGACGGCGGCGGCGTTGCCGGTGGTCGTGGTGACGAGGTAGTGGTCGGGGGCGAGCCTGATGGCGGTGCCGTCGTCGAACACCATGCCGTCGGCGCGGCACATGAGGCCGTACCGGATGGCGCCCACCTTCAGGGTGCTCATCATGTTGGTGTAGAGGCGGTCGAGGAACTCGGCGGCGTCCGGACCCTGGACGTCGATCTTCCCCAGGGTCGAGGCGTCCAGGGCACCGGCGGCCTCTCGCACCGCCGCGCACTCGCGCCGGACGGCCGCCGCCATGTCCTCCCCCGGCCTCGGGTAGTACCAGGGGCGTCTCCACTGGCCGACGTTCTCGAAGACGGCGCCCGCCTCCGCGTGGCGGTCGTGCATGGCGGTGACGCGGATCGGGTCGTGCAGGTCTCCTCTGTCCCGGCCCGCCAGGGTCGCGAAGGACACCGGGACGTACGGGGCACGGGCCGTCGTCGTCCCCACGGCGGCGACGTCCGCGCCGAGGAGCCGCGCGACGATCGCGGCGGTCAGGACGCCGGACGTCTTCCCCTGGTCGTGGGCCGTGCCCGCCGTGGTGTACCGCTTCACGTGCTCGACCGAACGCAGGCCCGCCCCGAGGGCACGCTGGAGGTCCGCCACCGTGACGTCCCGCTGGAGGTCCACGAAGTGCGTCGAGTAGTCGTCCGCCGGGACCAGCCACAACGGCTCGGTGGACGTCCCGGCCGGGACGTCGACGGCGGACTCGCCGTCGGCCAGGCAGTCGTCCAGGGCGTGGAGGCCGCGGGCGGCGCCGGCCACCCTCACGGACTGGCCCGGCGGGGATGTCGTGGGGACGAAGGCGGCCAGGGACCGGTCGTAGCGAAGCCGGCCGCCGGCTTGGGAGTACAGGTGGGTGACCGGGTTCCAGCCGCCGGAGACCAGGAGGAGGTCGGCTTCCACGGTTGCCGGCCCCAGCCGGACGGCGTGAAGCCCTTCGTCAGGGGTGGCGCACACCCCCGTGACCAGGTGGGGGGAGCCGGGGGTGACGACGTCGGCGACGGCCAGCCCGGCGGCGGTGAGGTCGCCGTAGGAGGCCTCCGGGGCGGTCGTGAAGATCACGGCGCGGCGGCCGGGGAGGACGCCGTAACGGTTGACGTACGCGCGGGCGGCGGAGAGCAGCATCACGCCGGGGGTGTCGTTGCCGGCGAAGGCCACGGGGCGTTCGGTGGCGCCGGTGGCGAGGATCACGTGCCGGGCGCGGATGTGCCAGGTGCGTTCACGGGTGACGGCCCGTTCGCCCCGGCGTTCCACGGCGACCAGGTAGTTGTGGTCGTAGTAGCCGATGACGGTGGTGCGGGTCAGCACGCGGACGCCGGGGAGCGTCGCCAGCGTGGCCGCGACGTCGAGGGCCCAGGCCGCGCCGGGACGGCCCTCCACCTGGTCCGCGGTGTCGGGCAGGGTGCCGCCCGGGACGGGACGGTCGTCGGCGAGGACGACGCGGGCACCGGAACGGGCGGCGGCGCGGGCGGCGGTCAGGCCGGCGGGGCCCGCGCCGACCACGAGGACGTCGCAGTGGGTGTGCACGGCGTCGTACCTCGCCGGGTCGGGGGCGGCCGCCAGGCGCCCGCGGCCGGAGAGTGACGTGGCGGCGAGGCCGTCGTACAGGGGAACGGTGGTGGCCTGCACCATGGGCTCGGGGAACGGGTGCTCGATCTGGACGACCGCGGTGGGGTCCTCGGTCCACGAGCCGTAGATGCCGCGGGGACGGCCGAGGGTGACGCTGGTGCCGATCCGCCGCACGCCGCCGGCCAGCAGCGCGGCGGCCAGCGTGTCGCCCTCCCGGCCCTCGTACGGCCGCCCGTCGAACGTGAAGCGCAGCCGCTCCCCGCCGTCGCGCCCGAGACGCCGGCTCATCGCGCCGCTCCCGAAGCGCCGGACGGCAGGATCTCGTTGGTCACGGTGTCCCGCGTCACGGTGAACCAGCGGCGGCAGCCGGCCGCGTGGCTCCAGCGCTCGTGGAACGGCCCTCTGGGGTTGTCGCGGTAGAAGAGGTAGCGGGACCACTCCTCGTCGGTCAGGCCGGACGGGTCCGCGGGGTGGGCGACGCCGGCCTGCCCGCCGTAGGTGAACTCGGTCTCGTCGCGGGGGCCGCACCACGGGCACGGGATGAGCAGCATCGAAAGGGTTCCTTCAGTGGGCGACGGCGGCGGCGCCGTGCTCGTCGACGAGCGCCCCTGTGGTGAATCGGTCCAGCGTGAACGGCGCGTTCAGCGGGTGCGGCTCGCCGGTGGCGACGGTGTGGGCGTAGCACCAGCCGACCCCGGGGGTGGCCTTGAAGCCGCCGGTCCCCCACCCGCAGTTGACGTACAGGTCCTCGACGGGCGTGAGCCCGACCACCGGGGACGCGTCCGGCGAGACGTCCACCACGCCGCCCCAGGTGCGCAGCACGTGCGCGCGGGCGAAGACGGGGAACAGTTCCAGCGCCGCCGCCATCTGCCGTTCGATGACGTGGAAAGCGCCCCGCTGCCGGTAGGAGGTGGCCGCGTCGATGCCGGCCCCCATGACCAGCTCTCCCTTGTGGGCCTGGCTGACGTACACGTGCACGGCGTTGGACATCACCACGGTGGGGTGCACCGGTTCGAGCAGTTCGGAGACCAGCGCCTGCAACGTGTGGCTCCGCACCGGCAGCCGCACCCCCGCGGTCGCCGCCACCACCGACGAGTGCCCGGCGGCGGACAGCGCGACCCGCCCCGCGGCGATGCGCCCCCGCGTGGTCCGTACGCCGACGGCCCGCCCGCCGGAGACCTCGATCCCGGTGACCTCGCAGTTCTCGATGAAGTGCACGCCGAGCGCCGACGCGGCCCGCGCGTACCCCCAGGCGACGAGGTCGTGCTTGGCGATGCCGCCCCGCGGCTGGTAGGTGGCGCCGAGCACCGGGTAGCGGGTGTCCTGCCGCACGTCCACGACGGGACAGACCTCGGCGACCTGCGACGGGGTCAGCCATTCGGCGTCCACCCCGTTCAGCCGGTTGGCGTTGACGCGGCGCATGCCGTCGCGCACGTCCTGGTGGCTGTGCGCGAGGTTCACCACGCCGCGCCGGCTGAACAGCACCTCGAAGCCGAGCTCCTCTTCCAGGCCCTCCCACAGCTTGAGCGCGTGCTCGTAGATGCCCGCGCTCTCGTCCCACAGGTAGTTGGACCGGATGATGGTGGTGTTGCGCGCCATGTTGCCGCCGGCCAGCCACCCCTTCTCCAGCACGGCCACGTCGGTCACGCCGTGGTTCTTGGCCAGGTAGTAAGCGGTCGCGATGCCGTGCCCGCCGCCGCCGACGATCACCACGTCGTAGGCGGCCTCCGGGTCGGGGCTGTGCCACAGCGGTCCGTTCACGGTCCTCCCGTCCGTCATGCGCGCAGCCGCGTCATCGCGGGGTCGAAGAGCGGCTCGGCGGCCACCACGGCCGGGACGCGTTCACCGAAGTAGCCGATCTCGACGGCCCGCCCTGGCTCGGCGAGCGCGGCGGGCAGCCAGGCGTAGGCGACGGCCCTGCCGATCGTGTACCCGTAGGCGGCGCTGGTCACGTACCCGACGGGGGTGGCGCCGTCGTACACCGGCTCCTTGCCCATCACCACGCCGGCGGGGTCGTCGACGGTCAGGCAGGCGAGGCGGCGGGTCACCGACGCGCGGCGCCGCTCCAGGGCCTCCCGCCCGACGAAGTCGCCCTTGTCGAGCTTCACGGCGAAGCCCAGCCCGGCCTCGTACGGGTCGTGCTCGTCGGTCATGTCGACCCCGAACGCCCGGTAGCCCTTCTCCAGGCGCAGGCTGGTGAACGCCCCGCGGCCGCCCGCGAGGATCCCGTACGGCCGCCCCGCCTCCCAGAGGGTGTCCCAGAGCCTGAGCCCCATGTCGGCCGTGGTGTAGAGCTCCCAGCCGAGCTCCCCGATGTACGACAGCCGCAGCGCGGTCACCGGCACCGCCCCGATGTACGCCCGCTTGGCGTGGAAGTACCGGAAACCCTCGGCGGAGAAGTCGGCGTCGGTGAGCGGCGCCACCACGTCGCGGGCCCGCGGCCCCCACACCCCGACGCAGCAGGTGCCGGGCGTGAGGTCCCGGACGGTCACCGAGCCGTCGCGGGGCAGGTGGCGGGTGAGGCGGTCGAGGTCGAGGTTGCCGTTCGCGCCGACCTGGAACAGCTCGGGACCGAGCCGGGCCACGGTGACGTCGCTGCGGATGCCGCCGTCCTCCCCGAGCAGCAGGCAGTACGTCACGGTGCCGGCCGGCCGGTCCACCCTCCCGGTGGACACCCGGTCGAGGAAGGCGGCGGCGCCCGGCCCGGCGACCTCCAGCCGTTTCAGCGCGGTCATGTCGTACAGCGCGACACCCTCGCGGGACGCCTGGGCCTCGGCTCCGACGATGGGCGACCAGTGGCGGGCCGCCCAGTCGCCGGGTGTGGGCACGTCCCGGCCTTCCAGCAGGGGGGCGTTGGCGCCGTACCACTGGGGGCGCTCCCAGCCGTTCGCCTCCAGGAAGTACGCGTCCAGCTCGCGCTGCCGGGTGTGGAAGGGGCTGACCCGCAGGGGGCGCAGCAGCTCCGGCGGCTGGAGGGGATGGATGATGTCGTAGACCTCGTCGAAGTTGCGGCAGTCGCGGGCCAGCACGTAGGCGGGGGCGAGCTGGTGGGGCTCGAAGCGGTTGACGTCGCATTCGTGCAGGTCGAACGTGGAGTGGCCGTCCACGAGCCACTCGGCCACCGCACGGCCGACACCCGCGGAGTGGGTGACCCAGACGGCCTCGGCCACCCAGAAGCCCTCGACGTCCGGGGACGGGCCGAGCAGGGGCATGTTGTCGGTGGTGAAGGAGAACAGCCCGTTGACCCCCTCCTCGATCTTGGTGTCCCGCGTGCACGGCAGGAGCGAGCGGGTCTCCTCCCAGGCGGGGGCGAAGTCGCCGGCGGTGAAGCGCAACAGCGAGGGCATCACCTCGGCCTCGTCCACCGGCAGGATGTCCTCCGGGCGCACCGGCATGGCCCGGTGGCCGTAGTAGCCGACGGCGAGCCGGTCGCCCCGCTCGCGGTAGTACAGGTCGGCGTCCTGGTGGCGCAGGATCGGGCGGACGGCCTCGCCGGCCCGGCCGCGCAGGGCGGGCACCGGGCCGGTCCAGGCGAGCTGGTGGGCGAGCGGGGTGAGGGGCAGCGTCATGCCGGCCATGGCGGCGACCTTGGGCCCCCAGATGCCGGCGCAGCAGACGACGACGTCGGCGGGGATGTCACCCCGGCCGGTGCGGACGCCGGTGACCCGGCCGCCCCTGGTGAGCACCTCCAGCACCTCGTGCCGGTCGAGCACGCGCACGCCGCGTTCGCGGGCGGCGGCGAGCTGCACCTCGACGGCGCGCACGGCTTCGGCGATGCCGTCGGTGGGCACGTGGAAGCCGCCGAGCACGCGGGCGGGGTCGAGCAGGGAGTGGCGGGCGACGGTCTCCTCGGGGCCGAGCAGCTCGGCGTCCACGCCCCAGGAGGTGGCCCAGCCGTGGCGGCGGGACAACTCGCGCAGCCGTTCGGGGGTGGTGGCGATCTCCAGGCCGCCGACCTGGAGGAAGCAGCCGAGCCGCAGGAGCTTCTCGACGGTGTAGCGGGCGAGGGCGGTCATGGTCTTGGAGGGGTTGGTCTGGAACACCAGCCCCGGCGCGTGGCTGGTGGACCCGCCGGGTGCGGGCAGCGGCCCCTGGTCCAGCACGGTGACGTCGTGCCACCCGCGGGCCGACAACTCCTCGGCGAGCGCCGCGCCCACCACGCCGGCCCCGATGACGACGACCCGTGGGCCTGCCATACGCCACCTCCGTTGCGCATGATGGAACTAAGTAGCGCTTGCCGCAACAAGCCTGACCCGCGCTGGGAGGGGTGTCAAGAGATCCCGAACCCGGCCGGACTGAGCCCTGGAGTCCGGCCGGGCCGAGCATGGGTGACGGGACGGGCCCGTCAGGGAAGGTCAGCCGGTGGGGAGCCAGGCCTTGACCTTGTCGGGGTTGTCGGTGACCCACTTCTCGGCGGCCTGCTCGGGGGTCATCTTGTCCTCCGAGATGTACTTGGCCACGAGGTTCTGGTCGTCGTTGGTCCAGGTGAAGTTCTTGACCAGGTCGTACGCGGGGCTGCCCGACTGGGCGAACTTCGTGCTGACGATCTTGTCGAGCTCGTACGGCGGGTAGTCGCAGGCGACCTTCTCGGCGTCGGCGTCGCAGCCCTCGGTGTAGGCGGGCAGGTTGACCTTGACCAGCTTCACCTCGGCGAGGAACCACTGCGGCTCGTAGAAGTAGCCGAGCATGGGCTTCTTCTGCGCCTCGGCCTGCCGGAAGCCGGTGATCAGCGCCGCCTCGCTGCCCGCGTACACCACCTTGTAGTTCAGCTTCAGATTCTTGACCAGCGCCGCGTCGTTGGTGACGAACGAGGGATCGCCGTCCAGCAACTGGCCCTTGCCCCCGGACTCGGAGGTCTTGAACAGGTCGGCGTACTTGTTGAGGTTGTTCCAGTCGGTGATGTCGGGGTATTTCGCGGCCATCCACGGCGGCACGTACCAGCCGATCACGCCCTTGTTGCCGGTGGGCCCGGCCTCGACCGCGACCTTCTGCTGCTCGATGTACTTCTCCTTCAGGTCGTCGTGGCCCCAGTTCTCGACGACCGCGTCCACCTCGCCGGTGGCGAAACCCTGCCAGGCCACCTCCTCCTTGAGGTCCTTCTTCGTCACGGTGCAGCCGAGTTGCTTCTCGGCCACGTACGCGATCACCGCCGCGTTGGCCTCGTACCCGACCCAGGGGTTGATCGCGATGTTCACCGCGCCGCACGCCTTGCCGCCGGACGCGGAGGCGGCGCCGGACGAGGGCGTGCCCTCCCCCACCTTCGCGCCGCCGCAGCCGGAGACAAGGAGGCCGGCGGCCGCGAGCGCGACCGCTCCCGAGGCCTGACGCCGCGCGATCCTGGAAAGTGTCACCAAGGTCCTCCTCTATCCGAAAGCCGCCTGAGGCGGCCGCCCCGCACCCGCGTGTGCGAACCCCCGAGAAACCCTTCTCATCAGTGCCTCCCGTGCGCCGCGGCGTCCGCCCTGCGGGCCGCGGCCCGGGTGACGGCGGCGAGCAGGGTGCCGAGCACGACGATGGCGAGCCCGGCGGCCAGGCCCTTGCCGCGCAGTTGGAGCTGCGCGAAGCCGGACACGACGTCGTACCCGAGCGCGCCCGCGCCGACGAGGCCGCCGACCACCACCATGGCGAGCACGTAGCAGATGCCCTGGCTCGTGGCGAGCGCCACCGACGCCCTGGCCATCGGGAGCTGCACCTTGGAGATGAGCTGCCAGGTGCTCGACCCGGCCGCGGTGGCCGCCTCCACGGCGCTCGCCGACACGCCGCGCACGCCGTCGGCGACCAGCTTGACCGCGACCGGCGCGGCGTACGCGACGGCGGCGAGGATGGCGGTGAACCGGGTGGCGCCGAACAGGCCGAGGATGGGCACGAGGTACACGAACGCGGGCATGGTCTGCCCGGCGTCCAGCACCGGGCGGATCACCCGGTCGGCCCGGTCGTCGCGCCCCATCCAGACCCCGGCGACGACGCCGAGCAGCATGACGAGCACGGTGGCCACGAGCGTCGAGGCGAGGGTGACCATGCTGTCCTGCCACAGGCCGAGCGCCACGAGCAGCACCAGGCACACCGCGCAGACGGCCGCGATGCGCGCGCCGCCGACGACCAGCGCCACGGCGGTGACCCCGGCGGTGACGAGCCACCACGGCGACCCGGCGAGCAGCGCCTCGAACGGGTTGAGCAGGCCGTAGGTGACGAGGTTCTTCAGACCGTCGGTGGCGGCGTACAGGTGGGTCTGCGCCCATTCGCTGGCCCCTCCGGTGGCTTGGCGCACCTGCGCGCCGAGCTCGCCGGCGCCGGGGAACACCGCGGCCCACACGTAGATGTGGGACAGGTGGACGAGCACCGCGGTGACGGCGAGCACGGCGGCGATCCCGGCGCGGCGCCACCACGGCGGACGGTCGCGCCGGCGGGTCTCGACGCGGCGCCCGGCCGCCGTGGTGACCCGGTCGAGCACGATCGCCATGATCACGATGGCGAGGCCCGCGTTGAACGACGTGCCGACGTCCAGGGTCTCCAGGGACTTCAGCACGGTCTTGCCGAGACCGGGCGCGTCGATGAGCGCGGCGATGGTGACCATGGAAAGCGCCGCCATGATGGTCTGGTTGACGCCGACGACGATGGTCCGCTTGGCCAGCGGGAGCCGTACCTTGCGCAGGATCTGCCCGGGTGTCGAGCCGAGCGACACACCCGCCTCCACACTCTCGCGCGGCACCTGGCGTATGGCGTGCGCGGTGATGCGGATGGCCGGGGGGATGGCGTAGATCATGGTGGCGACGGTGGCGCTGGCCGGGCCGATGAGGAAGAACAACGTCAGCGGTGCGAGGTACACGAACGTCGGCATCGTCTGCATGAAGTCGAGCACCGGCGAGAACACCCGCTCGACCCGCGTGTCCAGCCCCGCCCAGACGCCGAGCGGCACACCGACGGCCAGCGAGAGCAGCACGGCGGACAGGGTGAGGGCCAGGGTGTCCATGCTCTCCTCCCACAGGCCGAGCAGCCCGAAGGAGGCGAAACCCGCGGCGGTGAGCAGGGCCACCCTGACGTTGCCCCACAGCAGGGCGGCGGCGGTCGCGACGGCCGTCACGCCGAGCCAGCCGACCACCGGCACCGGGCGGCCGAACGACGGGCGGCTGATCAGCGCCTGCACGAAGGAGACGAACTCGTCGATGAACAGCCGGATGTAGTTCACGAAGTACAGGAAGAACGGGTTGGAGTTCCGGCTGTTGTCGATGGTCTCGGCGGCGGCCCCGACGCGCTGGTGCAGCGGCGTGAGCTCCGCGCCGCCGAGCGGCAGCGTGGCCTGGCCGCGGAACGCGATCCACAGCAGCACCCACACGGCGACGACGCCGCCGAGCAGGTAGGGGCGGGACAGGAACGGCCGGCGCGCCGCCGCGACCGCGGTCACTCGGCGATCACCTCGAGGATCTCGGCGGCGCCCACCACGCCGAGCAACTCGCCGCCGGACACCACCCGCACCGGACGGTCGGCGCGCAGCACGGTGCGCACCGCGTCCTTGATCACCACGTCGGGGCCGAGCTCGGCACCGCCGGGCGCGTCGTCGTCGCGCGGCGGCCGCATGATCCAGCGCAGGGTGAGCACCCCGGCGCGGTCCACCTCGCTCACGAAGTCGCGCACGTAGTCGTCGGCGGGCGCGCCCACCACCTGGTCGGGTGTGCCGGTCTGCACGACGGCGCCGTCCCGCATCACCATGATGCGGTCGCCGAGCTTGAGCGCCTCGTCCAGGTCGTGCGTGATGAAGATCATCGTCTTGCCGACCTCGCGGTGCAGCCTGATGACCTCCTGCTGCATGTCGCGGCGGATCAGCGGGTCGAGCGCCGAGAACGGCTCGTCGAAGAACAGCACCTCGGGGTCCACGGCGAGGGCCCTCGCGAGGCCCACCCGCTGCTGCATGCCGCCGGACAGCTCGTCGGGGTAGGACCCGCCGTACCCGGACAGGCCCACCAGGTCGAGCATCTCGGTGGCCCGCGCGTACCTGGCCTGCTTGGCGGCGCCGCGGATCTCCAGGCCGTACGCGATGTTGTCCAGCACCCGACGGTGCGGCAGCAGCCCGAAGTGCTGGAACACCATGGCGAACCGGTGGCGGCGGATCTCGCGCAGTTCCCTGTCCCCGGCCTTGCGGATGTCCTGCCCGTCAAGCAGCACCTCCCCCGCGGTCGGCTCGACCAGCCGGGTGAGGCAGCGGACCAGCGTGGACTTGCCCGAGCCGGACAGGCCCATGACCACGAACACCTCGCCGCGGCGCACGCCGAACGTCACGTCGCGCACCGCGGCCACGCAGCCGGCGCGTTCCTTCAGCTCGCCGCGGGACAGCTCGGCGAGCGGCGAGCCGGGCACCCGGTCCGCACGGGGCCCGAACACCTTCCACAGGCCGCGCACGTCCAGGACCACCGGTTCCTCGGGCATGGCGGGCCGCGAGACTTCGGCCGGCGACGTCGCGGTCATGGTCACCTCGCGGGTCGAGGGCGCCAAGGCCCTGCGGGCCCTCCGGCCGCCAAGGGAAAGGCCTGGGGCAGGCCTCACCACGCACTTCAGTTGCGTATGACGCACCAGAATGCTTAACGAGGAACAGAATCGACCCTCAGCCGGAGCCCGTCAAGGCCCGTCATGGTTCCCTCGGCGACAAAAAAGCCGCACCACGCGGCACGTCACGAGGTGAGGGGGTGCCGGTAGAACTCCACCGGCTCCGGCGGGAGCGGCGTGTCGCCGCGGATCAGGTCGGCGGCCTTCTCCGCGACCATCATCACCGGGGCGTAGATGTTGCCGTTCGTCACGTACGGCATGACCGAGGCGTCCACCACGCGGAGGCCGTCGAGGCCGTGCACCCGCATGGTGAGCGGATCCACCACCGCCCCCTCGCCCACGCCCATGCGCGCGGTGCACGAGGGGTGCAGCGCGGTCTCGCCGTCCCTGGCGACCCAGCGCAGGATCTCCTCGTCGCTCTCCACCGACGGGCCCGGGGACAACTCGCCGGCGTTGAACGGGTCCATGGCCGGGCGGGTGAGGATGTGCCGGGCCACCCGCACCGCCTCGACCCACTCCTTGCGGTCCTGCGCGGTGGACAGGTAGTTGAAGCGCAGCGCCGGGCGCTCGCGGGGATCGGCCGAGCGTATGCGCACCGAGCCGCGCGCGTCGGAGTACATGGGGCCGACGTGCACCTGGTAGCCGTGCCCGCCGGCCGGGGCCGAGCCGTCGTAGCGCACCGCGACGGGCAGGAAGTGGAACATCAGGTTGGGGTAGCGCACCTCGTCGTTGCCGCGCACGAAGCCGCCGGCCTCGAAGTGGTTGGTGGCGCCGGGCCCGTCGCGCAGGAACAGCCACCGCGCGCCGATCCACGGGCGGTTGCGCCACTTCATCGCGGGCTGCATCGACACGGGCTTCGCGCAGGCGTACTGCACGTACACCTCCAGGTGGTCCTGGAGGTTCCGCCCGACGCCCGGCAGCTCGTGCGCCGGCCGCACGCCCGCGGCCTTCAGCACCTCCGGGTCGCCCACGCCGGACAGTTGCAGCAGGTGTGGCGTGTTGATCGCCCCGCCGCACAACACGACCTCGCCCGCCCGCACCGTGCGGCCGTTGTAGCGCACCCCGACCGCGCGGTTCCCCTCGAACACGATCTCGGTGACGAACGCCCGGGTCCTGACCTCAAGGTTCCGGCGCCGCAGCACCGGATGCAGGTAGGCGCGGGCGGCCGACAGGCGGCGCCCACGGCGGATGTTCCGGTCGAACGGCGCGAAGCCCTCCTGGCGGTAGCCGTTCACGTCGTCGGTCAGCGGGTGACCCGCCTCCTGCACGGCCTGGAAGAACGCCTCGAACAGCGGGCCGCGTGCCGGTCCGCGCTCCAGCACCAGCGGCCCGTCGTGGCCGCGGAACGGCGTGCCCGGGTCGGCGGTGCAGTTCTCCATGCGCTTGAAGTAGGGCAGGCAGTGCGCGTAGTCCCAGGTCTCCATGCCGGGATCGGACGCCCAGCGCTCGTAGTCCAGGGGGTTGCCGCGCTGGAAGATCATGCCGTTGATGCTGCTGGAGCCGCCGAGCACCTTGCCGCGCGCGTGGTAGATGCGGCGGCCGTCCATGAAGGGCTCCGGCTCGGACTCGTACTTCCAGTCGTAGAAGCGGCTGCCGATGGGGAACATCAGCGCCGCGGGCATGTGGATGAAGACGTCCCAGAGGCTGTCGGGGCGGCCGGCCTCCAGGACGAGGACCTTGGTGGCGGGGTCGGCGGACAGGCGGTTGGCCAGCGCGCTGCCCGCCGAGCCGCCGCCGACGATGACGAAGTCGTACATGTGTCCCTCGTCTCGCTCACGCATCAGGCGCGTGCCTACATTCGTAGCGATTGACGCATAAGGGTGCGTAATTCGCAACAGTCCGTCCCGCCTGAGCCGCCCCGGAGCCAAATGGACGACGTCACGGCCGACCGCCTACAGTCCCCGCTATGGGCAACGATTCCTCGGCCGGCGTGCAGTCGGTGGACCGCGCCATCAGCGTGCTGGAGATCCTGTCCCAGCGCGGCGAGGCCGGGGTCAGCGAGATCGCCGCGGAGATCGGCGTCCACAAGTCCACCGCGTTCCGGCTGCTCGGCGCCCTGGAGGCGAGGAACCTCGTCGAGCAGGCCGAGGACCGCGGCAAGTACCGCCTCAGCTTCGGCGTCATCCGGCTGGCCGGCGGGGTCGCCGCCCGGCTCGACCTCACCCAGCAGGGCCGCCCGGTGTGCCGCAGGCTGGCCGAGGAGATCGGCGAGACCGTCAACATCGCCGTCGTGCGGTCCCACTACGCCGTCAACCTCGACCAGGTGCGCGGCCCTTCGGCGGTCACCGCGCACAACTGGGTCGGCCAGCTCACCCCGCTGCACGCCACCTCCAGCGGCAAGGTGCTGCTCGCCCACCTCGACGAGCGCCACCGCGACCAGTTGCTGACCGCGGGCGGGCTGCCGCGCTTCACCCCCGCCACCATCACCACCGCCGAGGAGCTCGTGCCGCAGCTCGACGAGGCGCGGGCCCGGGGGTACGCCGTGACGCTGGAGGAGTACGAGATCGGGCTGAACGCCGTGGCCGCCGCGGTGCGGTCGTACGACGGCGAGGTGGTGGCCGCGGTGAGCGCCTCAGGCCCCGCCTACCGCTTCAGCGAGAAGCGCATGCACGAGCTGGCGCCCGTCCTCATCGAGGGGGCCGCCGACATCAGCCACCGCCTGGGGTTCAGCGGCTGAGGCCGAGCCTGCCCGCCACCCAGTCGTGGAACTCGGCGATGTGGTGCTCGCTCGGCACCAGCACGCCGCCGCCGGCGTACGCCCGGGACGCCATCGCGGGCTGGCAGCGCTCGCACGCCGCGAAGTCCTGCTCGTTGACCCGGTGGAACAGCTCCACCGACGGGCCGAGGTCGGCGCCGCCGGCCACGACCTCGGGCAGGAACAACCAGTCGCACTCCACGACGGTGCGGTCCGCGGCCAGCGGGAACATGCGGTGCACGATCGCGTGGTCGGGCACCAGGTTGACGAAGACCTGCGGCCTGATGGTGATGGCGTAGTAGCGGCGGTCCTGGTCGGCGCTCACCGTGGGGATGCGGGCCACCCCCGGCGAGCCGTCCACGGTGAACCCCTGGATGTCCGTGCCGAACTCGGCGCCGTGCCCCACGAAGTACTGCGCGGCGTACCCGTCGGCGAACTCCGGCAGCACCTCGGTGAGCTCGGGGTGGATGGTCGCGCAGTGGTAGCACTCCATGAAGTTCTCGACGATGAGCTTCCAGTTGGCCTTCACGTCGTAGACGATCCGGCGGCCCACCCGCAGCCGCTCCACGCCGTAGTTCTCGATGGACGCGAGGTCGCCGAGCCGGGTGACCACCGCGCCGAGCACGTCCCGCTCGAACGGCGGCGGGCTCTCGGCCAGGCACACCCACACGTAGCCGAGCCACTCACGCACGTGCACGCGGACCAGGCCGTACTCGACGCGGTCGACGTCGGGCATCTTGCCGAGGTTGGGGGCCGCGATCAGCGTGCCGTCCAGGTCGTAGGCCCAGGCGTGGTACGGGCACTGGAACGCCCGCCGCACCCGCCCGGTCTTCTCCACACACAGCCGCGCGCCGCGGTGCCGGCACACGTTGAGGAACGCCCGCACCGTACCGTCGCCGGCGCGGCTGACGATGACGCTCTCCCTGCCCACCTGGACGGTGCGGAACGCGCCGGGCCCGTCGAGGTCCTCGGCGCGGACCGCGCAGAACCACATGGCCTCGAAGATCAGCTCCTGCTCGCGCCGGAAGACGGCGTCGTCGGTGTAGAGGCCGCCGCCGAGGGTGGCGATGAGGCTCGGGGGAGACACTGGAGTCACCGCGGGCACCCCTTCAGTTGTGAATGACGAAACGCGAATCGCTATGCGAAACAGACTGCGATCCTGGTGAGCGGCTGTCAATACGCCCGCGAGGGGTCCGCGAACACTCCCTGTGACCGCCGCGGCATGCCCGCACGGCATGGCGGACCCTTGCCTCAGCGCCACCTTCCCGTAACCCGACCCTCCGGTCTCCGGCCCGCCCCGGGGTCAGGTGCCGGACCTCCCACCGGAAAGATGTCCGCCGAAACACCGCGGCGGCAACCCCGGCGATATGGCGTGCAAGCCATATTCCTCTGGCTTCACACGGGCCGCGCGAGCCTTCCCGCGCATCGACGCCGCAGGTCCGGAGGGACGCGCGCGGCGGCCTGCCGAACGGGGGCCGCGGCGGGCACCACCGCGCGTGACCGAGGCCTGGGATAGCGGTTGGGACCGGTCCAGGCTAACGGCTCAGCGAAACCCCCGGAGATCACCACACAGGCACGATCCGCGCAAAAGAAGCACGGGACCATCCTGCGTATCTGTGCGATCGTGGACAAGGCGGGGCAAGTTCTCTGGAGACGCAGAACCGCGTTGGTGACTGAGGGTGATAGCGTGATGGAGTCCCCGGTACCACATGAACCCCCGATCTATCGCCGCATCGCGGATCGTCTGCGCCAGGCGATCCTGGCCGGCGATCTGCGGGACGGGGATCGGTTACCGGGCGAGAACGCCCTCATGTCCGAGCACGGCATCGCCCGCGCGACCGCCAGGCAGGCGCTGGCCGTCCTCATCAACGAGGGCCTCGCCGTGCCGAAGCGCGGCTCGGGCGTCTACGTGCGGCGGTTCCGCCCCATCCGCCGGCACGGCTCACGCCGCCTGTCCCGCGAGCAGTGGGGCGCCGGCCGGGCCATCTGGGACTCCGACACCAGCGGCCGTCCCTACACGGTGGACGACCTCACCATCACCAGGGAACCCGCGGCGGACGAGGCCGCGCGCGTGCTGGACTGCGAGGAGGTCTGGGTGCGCCGGCGCCGCTACTCGGTGGACGGCCGCCCCGTGCAGCTCGCCGCGTCACACTTTCCCGCGCTGCTGGTCGCCGACACCCCCATCGTCGTGCCGGACACCGGACCCGGCGGCGTGTACGCCAGGCTGCGCGACCTCGGGCACGCGCCCGCGCACTTCACCGAGGAGGTGCGGGCGCGGATGCCCACGCCGGAGGAGTCGGAGAAGCTCGGACTGCCCGCGGGGACGCCGGTGATCGTGGTGTGCCGCGCGGCGTACGCGGCCGGGGGCACGGCCGTCGAGCTCAACAAGATGATCATGGACGCGGCGTCGTATGTACTTCAGTACGACTTCGACGCCTGAGTCAAGCCCTACGAACCGGCGTTAGATTGACCTGTCCACCCCGAACATTGATTTCTCTAGAGAAGTCCCGCAACGTGAAGGGGAACGGTACAAACCAGGCCCTAGGGAAGGGTGGACGGGATGTCGTTCGACCGGCACCTCGCCGAAATCGCCCGGGAGTTCCCTGACTGGACCATCTGGCGTAGCGATGCCGGACGGTGGTGGGCCACCCGGCACCACCCTCTCAGCGACGCCGAACGCAAGGCCGGCTGCGCCATGACCATCGACGCCGACGACCCGGCGGGGCTGCGCCTCGGTCTGCTGGAACAACAGGGATGCATGTCCACCGCCCACCGCGCCCCGGCCGCGGCCGGGCCCGCCGTCGAGCCGTCCCGCCCGCCGCCACCCGTGACGCCGTCCACCGGCCCGGCCGCCGTGGGGGCGGCCGGGCCGGACCAGGAGCCCCCCGCTCCCGGCCCGGACGACGCGGAACCCGACGGCACGACACCGCCACCCTGAGACCTCGCCGGCCGCTTCGCGCGGACGGCAGGCGCGTAAACCTCCGACCCGATCGGGGGCGAAGGTTTCCGCGACACCGCCCGGCGGGCCCACGGGGTCTGCTCCCGTGGGCCCTCAGGCGTCCCTACGGGGCGTCGGCCGGCCGGGCGGGCTTCTCGAAGAAGCCACGGGCCCGGGCGGGCGAGTCGGAGGAGTCGTAGAGGGAGTCGCGGACGTCGCGGGTGTCGTCACCGGGGTCGAGCGACTCGAACGGGCCGCGGGCCGCGTGCACGCCCGGGGTGTCGTCGGCAGGCGCGCCGTCCACGGGGGACGGGGCGTCCTTCCCGAAGTCGCGGGAATCGTCGCCGTGGTCCGTCCCGCCCTTGCCGAAGGCGGGGGCGTCCTTCTCGTGGTCCGGCTCACCCGTGCCGAAGGCGGAGGCGTCCTTGCCGAAGTCCGGCTCGTCGGCGGTGAAGCCGCCGAACCGGTCGTCGACGTCGTAGGGCGCGTCGGCCGGGGTCTCGGGGGACTCGCCGTCCTTGGCGGCGGCCTCTTCCGTCTTCGCGGCCTTCTCGGACACCGGGGCGTCCTGGTCGCCCGGGTCGTCCACCGTGCCGATGACCGGGCGCGGCGGGAGCACAGAAGCCTCGTCGATCAGCGGGCCCGCGGAGTTCTCGCGCTGCAGCAGGTCGGTCAGCACCGTGCCCATCTCGTTGAGGCGCCGCACGACCTCGGTGTGGGTGTCGGTGAGGAACGTCACCCGTCGGCCGGTGTGGTCGTCCAGGGACGTCGCCCGCCGCTGTGCGGAGCTCAGCATGTCGGCCGCCTCGGCCTTGGCGGACTTCAGCGTGGCCTCCGACTCGGCGCGCGCGGACGTCAGCGTGGCCTCGGCCTCGGCGTTGGCGTCGCTGATCAGCTTCTCGGCGTCGCGCTGCGCGGAGGTCAGGGTGCGGTCGGCCTCGGCGCGGGCGGCACGCAGCGTCTCCTCCGACTCCTGGCGCGCCGCGCCCAGCGTCTCCTCGGCGTCCGACCCGGCCTGGGCCAGCAGGCGCTCGGCAGAGGTGGTGGCCTCGTGCACGCGGCGCTCGGCCTCGGCCTGCGCGGCGGAAAGGATGCGCTCGGACTCGGCCGCGGCGTCCTCACGCACCTTGGCGGCGTCGTCGTCGGCTGCCTGGCGCTTGGCGCGGGCCTCCTCCTCGCCGAGCTTGAGGATGGCGCTCAGCCGCTCGCCGATCTCGTCGTAGTCCTGGGGCGCCTCCGCGAGGCGACGGCGGGCCTCCGCCAGCTCCACCCGGCCCTGCTCGGCCTGATCGATGGCACGTGCCAGCCGCTCCTCGAGGTCGCGGATCTGGTTGCGCATGCGGGTCATGTGATCGTGGACCTGGCGACGGCTGTATCCGCGCATCACCACCTCGAAGCCGAGGTCCTCGTGCATCATGTCGGGAAAGCTGTCGTGCTGGTTCGTCATGGCTGAGCCCTGGGGGTCTGGATGCGGGTGTGTGGGGGTGTTCACGTCAGGACACGACTTTCCTGCGATCGGCCGCGCTCCGCAACCCGAACGGCCGACGTCCCGGCACGGCGTGCGGCCCGGGACCGCGCCGCCTCCGGCGTGACATCATGACGAATCATGTCTGAGCCGACCGGGCCCGCCCCGCACGCCGTGCCGTACGTCGCCGCGCTCGGCGTCGCCGTACCCTCCGTGCACCCGGAAGCCTACGTGGCGCCCACCGCCGTCGTCGTGGGCCGGGTGCGTCTCGGCCGGGCCACGAGCGTGTGGTACGGCTCGGTGCTGCGCGGCGACGACGAAACCATCGACGTGGGCGAGGAGTGCAACATCCAGGACCTGTGCTGCCTGCACGCCGACCCCGGGTCGCCCGCCGTGCTGGAGGACCGCGTGAGCCTCGGTCACCGCGCCACGGTGCACGGCGCCCACGTGGAGACGGGCGCTTTGGTCGGCATCGGCGCCATCGTGCTGAACGGGGCGCGCGTCGGCGCGGGCTCCCTGGTCGCGGCCGGCTGCGTGATCGGGCCGGGCAAGCAGATCCCCGCCGGCGTGCTGGTCGCCGGCATCCCCGGCAGGGTGGTCCGCGACCTCACCGACGCCGACCGCGACTCGTTCGCCCGCACCCCGGCCAACTACATGGCCAAGGCCGTGCTCCACCGCACCGCCCGGCCCCTGCCGTACACGGCGGAGTGACACCCCGGGATCGCGGACCCTCCCGGCAGTAGCATTGCCGCCGTGCAGTGGGATCCTTTCGACGCCATCGAACGGGATGTCCGCGCCATGGTGGCGGACCCGCGGTGGGCGGACGTCCCGGCTTCCACGCAGACGCAGGCGATGGCGGCGCGGCTGCTCGCCACGCCGGACGGCGCGTGCTGGCTGTTCGGGGCGCACGCGCGGTGGTACCGCCACGACGGCACCGACGGGTTGTGGCACCTGGCGGCCCCGCCGTTCTCCGACGACGCGCGCTCGGCGGCCCGGCCCGCCTACCCGGCGCCCGCCGTGCCCGAGCACCTGCTGCCCCGCGCCGCCCACCTCGCCTTCGACCGCGGGTCGGTGCAGGCGTTCGTCGGGCCTGACGTACCGCGCGCGATCACCGAGAGCGTGCGCGGGCTGCTGGACGCGCAGCGCGGCCTCCGCGGCGAGTTCCTCGGGGTCGCGGGGCCGCTCAGCGAGGCGTTCTACAACGACGTCCCCGCCCCGGTGGCGATGGTCTGGGGCACGATCATGTGGTGCGCCTACGCCCCGGCGTTCGACGGCAACGAGGTGCTGCTGTCGATGTTCGGCGAGTTCCTCGCCCGTCCACTGCCGGGCGACGACTGGGTGCGGTGGCTGCCGCCGGTGCCGCTGTCCGCGCTGATCGAGATGTACGCCGGCCCGCTGGCCCGGGGCGCGCAGGGCGCCGCGCTGCGCCTCGCGGGGCTCGCGGCGTCGACGGCCAGGGTGCTGCGCTCCGACCCGCGCTTCGCCCCCCGCGCCGAGGCGCTGCTCACGATGGTGGAGCCGCTGGCGGCCCGGCCGTGGCTGGACCACCACGCCAGGGACGCCGCCACGCTGCACCGCACGTGGCTGGCCCGCTGCCCCGCCCACCTGGCGCCAGCCGTGCTGCCGGAGACGGCGCCGGGGGAGCACTTCAGGCACGTGCTGTACGACCTGGTGCAGGCCCTGGCGTTCGTCGGCGGCCAGGGCGGCGATCCCCGTGCGACGGCCGCGGCGCTGCTCGCCGCCGACGTGCAGACGGTCGCGCCCGAGGCCGCGGGGCGGCTGGACCCGTGGCTGGACGCCGAGTCGCGCCGCACGTACCAGACCGCGTTGTCGGCGCCGGAGGACCCCCTGCGCGACTGCTGGCCGCGCGCGGGCGAGCCGGCCCCGGACCTGCTGCCGCCGGACCGCGCGTCGGCGGCGGCGCTGCTCGGCGCGGGGTACGCCACGGGCCTCGCGTGGTGCCGGCTGACCGGCACCGAGCCGCCCGCCCACGGGTTCCCGGTGTCCGCCGCCACGGTCCGGTGCCTGATCCATCAGCGGGACGACCCCGCGGACCCATTACCTGGAGTCCCAGATGTCTCGCCGGAATGGATACGTCACTCCTGACGAGCTTGGGCCTACGCAAACAGGTTATTGGGCTATTTTTTACTTACTTCGCGTATATCATTCCCCGCCCTCCTATCAGGGGTTTTGACGGAATTGTGATCTCGGAACCGGGAAATGGTCTCCACAGGGACACGGGAGGGTCTGGCGAATGGTCACGATGGGCCATGTCGTCGAATGCCGCCCGGTCGTAACCTCGAAGTGGGTGTGGGCTGCGGAAGGAAGGACGACGCGGTGGGGCACGACAACCTGGACTCACGGGTCCATGACCGTGTCGCGTTGGACGAGATCGCGCTCTACGCGGAGGTGCTCAGCGCCGTCGCTGTCAGCGAACGCGAGCTGACATTGGATGAGCTCGACAACGCGCTCGGATTGCGCACTTCGGTGAGTCACTGAAGGAGCTCGCAGAACTGGTCCCGGACTCCCTGGGAGTTCGGGACGGTTTTGCGAAGAGACCCCCCGCTCGCGACACCCGCGCCGCCATCGGACTAGTCCTCACGGGCCGCCGGACCCATGAGAGCCCACGCGGCGCACTACTGCCGAACCAGCGCCGAACTAGCCCGCCGGCTAGGCCTGTTTTCCGCACGAGCCCGAGCGCCCCTGATCAGGTGTCGTGCGACATCCGGTGCGGTGAGTGATCGGTCCAGGTCGCCGAGGGCGAGGTCGGAGAACGGGGCTAGGACCTGACCAGCCTGGCGATCGCCGCCGAGGCTTCCTTGACCTTCGCCTCGGCCTCCGGGCCGCCCGCGCTGATCGCGTCGGTCACGCAGTGGCCGATGTGGTCCTCCAGCAAGCCGAGCGCCACGGCCTGGAGCGCACGGGTGGCCGCGGACACCTGGGTCAGCACGTCGATGCAGTAGGCGTCCTCCTCCACCATGCGCTGAAGCCCCCGGATCTGGCCCTCGATCCGGCGAAGCCTGGTGAGATAGGCCTGCTTGTCGGCGCTGTACCCATGCATACCGCCCACGATACCTGTTCGGGGTATCTCAGCGGGTGCGCAAACGCTCCACCAGTTCCTCCCAGCGCGCCGCGACGACGGACGCCTCGTGCGCGGCCGCGGCCTCCCTGGCGCCGGCCGCCAGCATCATGCGGCGCCGCCCGTCGTCGATCAGCGCGAGCAGTGCCGACGCGTACGCCTGGAGCTCCTGCTCGCCCCGGGAGACCAGCACGCTGTCCCGCCCGGCGGTGACGAACTCCCCCGGCCCGCGGGTGCCCTCGAACCCCACCACGGGCACGCCGCAGGCGAGCGCCTCGATCACCGTCATGCCGGGCGACTCGGCGTGCGAGGTGACGGCCACGATGGACGCCTTGGCGAACTCCCCCTGCAGGTCGGGCGTGATGCCCATGAAGTACACGTTGTTGTGCAGGCTGAGGTCGCCGACCAGCGCGCGCAGCCGCTTCTCCTCCGGGCCGCCGCCGTACAGGCGCAGCCGCCAGTCGGGGCGCTTGTCGGCCACGATGGCGAACGCGCGGATCAGCGTGTCGAACGCCTTGCCGGGCAGCCACCGCCCGCCCGCCGACACGATGCGGTTGTCCATGCGCGACCTCGGCCACGGGCCGCGCGGCAGGGCGTCCGGGATGACCTCGACCGGCGGGCCCTCGCCGTCGAGCAGCCGCAGGAACTCGTCCTTGGTGGTCTCGGTGGACGCGACGACGGCGTCGAGCTTGGGGTAGAACCGTCGCACCGCGCCAGGGATGGACGGCCGGCTCCACTCACGGGTCAGCCGCACCACGTCGCGGGACACGTGCCGGGCCGCCTGCACACCGAGGCTCGCCCGGGTCGTGACCAGCACGTCCGCCCGCAGGCCGCGCAGGGTGCGCCACAGGGCCATCTCGGTGCGCATCTGGCCGCGGGGCAGCAGGTGGCGCACCCCGGGCCGTGCGTCCACCAGCCAGCGCACCGTGATCTTGGGGTCGATGGGGAAGAACGGCGCCTCCCGCACCCTGCGGACGCTGACGATCTGCACGTCGTGCCGCGTCGCCAGCTCGGCGGCGAGGTTGAGCACGGCCCTGGTGTCGCCACGCATCCCGTAAGCCGAGGGGAGCAGGAAGCAGATCCTCATCCGCCCACCTCGAGGCGCAGCTCGTCGTCCGCGGTGTAGCAGGGCCGGATCGGCACGCCGTCCACCTCGGTGTCGGGGTACTGCACCCGGCGGCGTTTGCCGTCCACGTCGTCGATGCGGGCGCCGAGCGGCAGCGGCTCCGTCAGGCCGTCCACCTCCAGCGACGGTTTCCACAGGCCCTCGTACTCGGGTGTGGCGGCGAGCACGTCGCACAGCGACAGGGCGGCGTGGAACCGCACACCCTGCACCGTCGCGGCGGCGGTCACCACGCCGTCGGGGCCGGCCGGGGGCCGCAGCGCGAGGCGGGCGGGCCGGTGGGCGTCGTCGTCGGTGAAGCCGGTGTACGCCAGCAGGCCGGTGACCTCGAAACGGCCCTCGCGGAACCACACGGCGCGGACGTCGGCCACCGGGTCGGCCGCGACGACGCGCAGCGCCAGGTAGCCGTTCAGCGTGCGGTAGGCGCGGTACGCCAGGGTGCGGCGGCTGAGCGCGTAGGCGTCCAGGCGGTCCAGCGAGAAACCGGGGTCCACGCAGTGCACGCGGGTGCGGCCGCCCCTGCCGGGCTCGCCGTTCTCCAGGTAGGTGTCCCAGCGGCCGGGGCCGAGCGCGAGAGGGGCCAGGGAGACCGCCACCGACACGTCGTGCGCCTCCGCGCCCGGCGTGCCGAGCACCACCGTGCTCTCCGCGCCGCTGCCCCGCTGCCGTAACACCAGCCGCGTGCCTTCGGGAAGGGGCTCCTCGATGGCAAGGCGAAGCGAGAGGACGTCGGCCATGGTGACCTCGGCATCGGTAACGACAACGCGCACCGGCGCCCCCTCCCCGTCGATTGAGCCGCGACGTTGAGGTTACCGTGATTTCTCTGTTATGTGGAGAAAGGGTTTCGGGCCCGCCGCCGGGCGTTCAGGCGGTGGTCGTCCCACCTTTCACAGAGGTCACTAGAAGCTGCGCGACGTCCACGACCTCCAGCGTCTCCTTGGCCTCGCCGCTGTTCTTCTTCTCGTTGATCGCGTCGCCGAGCATCACGAGGCAGAAGGGGCACGCCGTGGACACGCGGTCGGGATCGGTGGTGAGCGCCTCGTCCACCCGTTCGGTGTTGATGCGCTTGCCGATGCGCTCCTCCATCCACATGCGCGCCCCGCCCGCGCCGCAGCAGAACCCGCGGTCCTTGCAGCGGTGCATCTCCTGGGACCGCACGCCGGGCACCTTGGCCATGATGTCGCGCGGCTGCGCGTACACCTTGTTGTGCCGGCCGAGGAAGCACGGGTCGTGGTAGGTGATCTTCTCCTCGATCGGGGTGACCGGGGTGAGCTTGCCGTCCTCCACGAGCTTGGCCAGCAACTGGGTGTGGTGCACCACCTCGAAGGCGCCGCCGAGCTGCGGGTACTCGTTGGCCAGGGTGTTGAAGCAGTGCGGGCAGGTGGCCACGATCTTGGTGACGCCCGCCTCGTTCAGCGTCTCGATGTTCTGCTGGGCGAGCATGTTGAACAGGAACTCCATGCCGAGACGCCGCGCCGGGTCGCCCGTGCAGGCCTCCATCGGGCCGAGCACCCCGAAGCGCACGCCGGCCATGTGGAGCAGCTCGGCCACGGCCTTGGTGGTCTTCTTGGCGCGGTCCTCAAGAGCTCCCGCGCAGCCGACCCAGAAGAGGTACTCCATGTCCTCGGGCATCTTGTCCTCGATGACGGTGACCTCGATCGGGTCGATCTCGCGGGAGGCCAGCTCCTCGATCCACTCGGCCCGCTTCATCTCGGACATGCCCCACGGGTTGCCCTTGTTCTCCAGGTTCTTCAGCATCACGCCCGCCTCGGACGGGAAGCTGGACTCGATCATCACCTGGTAGCGGCGCATGTCGATGATGTGGTCGATGTGCTCGATGTCCACCGGGCACTGCTCGACGCACGCGCCGCAGTTGGTGCAGGACCACAGGACGTCCGGGTGGATCACCCCGTTCTCGCCGACCAGCGGCTTGCCGGCCAGGGCGAGCACGTCCTCGGGGAGCTTCTCGCGCTCCTGCTCGGAGGCCAGCAGGTACGGCGCGATGGCGAACGCGTGGTCGCGCTGGTCGAGGATCAGCATCTTGGGCGACAGCGGCTTGCCGGTGTTCCACGCCGGGCACTGCGACTGGCAGCGGCCGCACTCGGTGCAGGTGTAGAAGTCGAGGAAACCCTTCCAGGTGGTGTCCTCCAGCTTGCCCCGGCCGAAGACGTCGGTGTCGGGGTCGGCCTCCTCGAAGTCGAGCACCTTGCCGTTGCTGCGCATCTCGGGCACGGCGCCGAGGCCGTCCGGACGGCGGGCGAACATGACGTTCAGCGGCGCGGTGCCGATGTGCAGGTGCTTGGAGTTGACCACGATGACGAGGAACACCAGCATGACGCCGAGGTGCAGCAGCAGGCCGAAAGGTTCGAGCACCTCGTTGACGCCCTCGCCGAGGGGCCGCAGCAGCGCGGCCACGCCCTGTGAGGCGAAGGCGCCCGAGTCGTAGGGGAAGTTGCCGGTGTTGATCGCCGCGCCGCGGAACAGGAACAGCGACCAGATCACGTTGAAGATCATGAACAGGATCAGCCAGGCGCCGCCGAGGTGCGAGCCGCTGAACCGGGAGTCGCGGCCGAGCTTCTTCGGCGAGTTGGCGACGCGGATGGCGGCGAAGCCGGCGAGGCCCGCGAGGCAGGCGACCGCGATGAGGTCCTGGAGGAACCCGAGCACCGGCCAGGTGCCGATCAGCGGGATGTGGAAGTCGGGAGTGCCGGTGACGGCGCCCTGGATCAGCGCGCCGTACGCCTCCAGGTAGACGGTCGCGAGGATCACGAACGCCCAGAACACCACGAAGTGGGCGACGCCCGAAGGCGTCCACTTCAGCAGCTTCTTCTGCCCGAACACCTCGACCAACTGGGCCTTTAGCTCGGCGCCGACGTTGTCCCTGGCGTAGGCGAGACGCTCAGGGGCGGGCTGGCCGCTCGTGGCGAGGCGCCGCAGGTAACGCACGCGGCGCCCGGCGATCGCTATCGCGGCGGCGGTCATGACCAGCCCGATGATCGCTACAAGGAGCACAGGCCCTCCCTATCTACGGCGTGGCCGCCCGGTCACCGCTCGTCTCCACCGGCCGGCACCCGAATAGTACCCGCGGGTAACTTATGGGCGTGACCGGCGGCTCACGCGGCGGCGATCGCTACCAGAACCGATACTAGAAGAGTGCTCTGGTGGCCGTCCCGGCAGGGGCGATCATTGCTCGGCGAGGTAGCGCTGGATCGTCGGTGCCAGCAGCTCCACCAGCTCCTCGATCTCCACCGACGCGATCGGCTCGAGGCGCAGGACGTACCGCAGCACGATCACGCCGAACATCTGGGCGAACGCCACCTCCATGCGGATCGGCGCGATGCCGAGCGCCTCCACGACCCGGTTCAGCACCGACCGGGTCAGGAACTCGCGCAACATCGCGACCACCTGCTCGTTGGTGGTGGCGCTGCGGACCAGCGCCAGCACCGGCTCGCGGGCCGCCGGCTCGGACGTCAGGGTCAGGATGAACCGCACCAGGCGCTCGCCGACCTGCTCGCGCGGCCCCTGGATGATCATCGGGACCGCCTTGGACGGGTCGATGGGCAGGCTCAGCGCCGCGACGAAGAGGCCCTCCTTGGTGGAGAAGTAGTGGTGGACCAGCGCCGGGTCCACCCCGGCCTCCCGGGCGATGCCGCGGATCGTCGCCTTGTCGAAGCCCTTGTCCGCGAAGGTCTTGCGGGCCGCGGCGATGATCTCGTTCCGCGTGTCGGTCAGGCCGGGACGGCGGCCCGGACGCCGGCGCGCCGCGCCCTCAGCCATCGGCGTCCCGGGGCGTGCGGGCCATCGCGAGGTAGACGCGCATGGGGACCTCCAGCTCGCCGTCCAGGGCCGCCTTGCGCAGCTCGTCCCGCTCCCGCACCACCACGGCGGTGGCCGCCTCGTCGCCGAGCGAGGCCACGAACGCGTGGGAGCGCAGGTCGAGCAGCATGTCGTCCACGCTGATACGCCGTACCCAGTGGATCCACGCCTCCTGGACCGAGAGGCCCGCCTCCCCCATGGCGCGGGCCACCTGCGGCACCCGCCACTGCGGCAGCGCCGGGCCCCAGTACGCCGGGCAGCTCTCCGCCAGCCGCCGCTCGAACGCCACCAGCCAGTCCGCGCCGGTGCCCTGCGCGTCGTCCGGCGTGGCGCCGAGATCGACGGTGTTCCACCACGCCGCCACGACGCCGCCCGGGCGCAGCACCCGCACGGCCTCCCTGATCGAGTCCACCGGGCGCAGCCAGTGCCACGACTGGGCGTAGCACACCAGATCGGCGGTGCCCGAGCGCAACGGGAGCATGTTGCCGTCCCCCACGACCACGCCGGGGCGGGCCGAGTGGGAGACCAGCCGGGCCAGCATGCGCTCGCCGGGGTCGATCGCCGTCACCCGGGCGCCCCGGGCGAGCAGGCCCCTCGTCGCGATGCCCGTGCCCGCGCCGACGTCGACCACGACGGCGCCGTCCAGCGTCATCTCGCACAGCGCGGCCACCGCGTCGTACACGCCGTCGGGGTAGCCGGGCCGGGCGGCGTCGTAGTACTCGGCGACGCGGTCGAACACCTCATGACTCATGGCGACGAGTAGATCACGCCGTGGAGGACGCGGCGAAGTGCAGACGGGCGAACGCGAGACCCTCGGCCAGGTCGTCGATGCGCTCGCTGCGGCCGGCCGCCTTGCGGGTGTTGATCTCGAGGACGATGAGGCCGCCGTAGCCGTTGGTGGCCAGCCGCTCCAGGATGCGGGCGCACGGCTGGCTGCCCCGGCCCGGCACCAGGTGCTCGTCCTTGTTCGTGGTGCCTATGCCGTCGGCGAGGTGGAGGTGGGCCAGCCGGTCGCCGAGCTTCTCGGCCATCTCCAGCGCGTCGGAGCCGGACACGGCGGTGTGGGACAGGTCGAGGGTGACCTGGGGGTAGTCCTGGTCGATGGGGTTCCAGCCCGGGGAGTAGGGCACGACCTCGGCGCCACGGGCGCGCAAGGGGAACATGTTCTCCACGGCGAAGGTCACATCGGTCTCCTCACGCATGCGGGCGAGACCGGTCTCGAAGTCGCGGGCGTACTCCCGCTGCCAGCGGAACGGCGGGTGGACCACCACCGTCCGCGCCCCCAGCCGCTCGGCGGCCTTACGGGCACGGACCAGCTTGGCCCACGGGTCGCGCCCCCACACCCGCTGCGTCACCAGCAGGCACGGGGCGTGCACGGCCAGAACCGGCACGTGGTAATGGTCGGACAGCCGTTCCAGCACGTCGATGTCCTGACTCACCGGATCGGCGCCCACCATGACCTCGACACCGTCGTAGCCCAGACGCGCGGCCAGCTCGAAGGCGTCCGGAGTGCGCTCCGGATACACCGACGCGGTGGACAGAGCGATCTTGGCATTCGGCACTCGGATGACGTCGGTCACAATTGCCAGCCTAAGCCGGTCCACGCCCCCCCGGCGCTCCGCAACCCCCAACCTGTCAAGATCATCCTTCCCGCCCCACCTCACCTCACGGCGGCGACGCCGTGCGATGGCCCGCCGGATCACCCGGGCGCACTAGCCTGTGCCCATGGCGCGGATCGCGAGAGGGGCCATCCCCAGTCCCAACATCTGGAACACACCGGAGGTCTACGAGCTGGAGAACCGCGCCGTCGACCCCGAGGGGGTCGCCGACGCGGCCATGCGGGCGATACGGCCGTGGGACGGCGGGGTCGTGCTGGACATCGGGTGCGGCACGGGGTTCCACCTGCCGGGGTACGCGGCCGGCGCGCGCAGGGTCGTCGGGGTGGAGCCGCATCCCAAGCTGGCGGAGCGGGCCGCCGACAGGTGCCGGGGGATGGCGAACGTCTCGGTGCGCACCGCCACGGCCCAGGACCTGCCGCTCCCCGACGCCTCGGTGGACGTCGCCGTGGCCCGATGGGCGTACTTCTTCGGCCCCGGGTGCGAGCCGGGCCTGCGCGAGCTGTCCAGGGTCGTGCGCCGCGGCGGGGCCGCGTTCGTCGTGGATCTGGACGGCGCGAGGGGCGCGTTCGGGCGGTGGTTCACCAGGACCGTCCCCGCGTACTCCCCCGAGCGTGTGGAAGCCTTCTGGACACGCCAGGGATGGATGCGCCGCGACCTCGACCTGCGCATGGTCTTCACCGCGCGGGCCGACCTTGAGGCCGTGCTGCGCATCGAGTTCGCCCCGGACGTGGCCGAGGAGGCCGTCGCCGCCACCCCCGGACTGGAGATCGACTACCCCAATGTCCTGCGCTGGCGTCTTTTCTGACCCCGGACTGTCGCCGGGGCGGGATAGCGTGCCCGCATGACCAAGACGCAGAAGCCCGGGTACCGCTGCGCCGAGTGCGGCTGGCGCACCACCAAATGGGTGGGGCGCTGCGGCGAGTGCCAGGCGTGGGGCACGGTCGACGAGGAGGGCGCGCGAGCGGGCGTGCACGTCGTCCAAGGAGGGGCCGTCTCCTCGCCGGCGCTGCCGATCGGGCAGGTCAAGGCCGAGTTCGCCCGGGCGCGCACCACCGGGGTCGGCGAGCTGGACCGGGTGCTCGGCGGAGGGCTGGTGCCGGGGGCGGTGGTGCTGCTGGCGGGTGAGCCGGGCATCGGCAAGTCCACGCTGCTGCTGGAGGCCGCGGCGAGCCTCGCCCGGCACGAGACCGTGCTCTACGTCACCGGCGAGGAGTCCGCGGCCCAGGTGCGCATGCGCGCCGACCGCATCGGCGCCATCCGCGACCAGCTCTACCTCGCCGCAGAGACCGACCTCGCCGCCCTGGTCAGCCACGTCGAGAAGGTCCAGCCCCGGCTGCTGATCGTCGACTCGGTGCAGACCATCGGCTCCACGCAGACCACCGGCGTACCGGGCGGCGTCACCCAGGTGCGCGAGGTCACCGGCAACCTCGTGCGCCTCGCCAAGGAGCGCGGCATGTCCACGGTGCTGGTCGGCCACGTCACCAAGGAGGGCTCGATCGCCGGGCCCCGCGTGCTGGAGCACCTGGTCGACGTCGTGCTCCACTTCGAGGGCGACCGCCACTCGCGGCTGCGCATGGTCCGCTGCATCAAGAACCGCTTCGGCCCCACCGACGAGGTCGGCTGCTTCGACCTCAACGAGCGCGGCATCCAGGGCCTGCCCGACCCGAGCGGCCTGTTCGTCTCCCGCCGCTCCGAGCCGGTGCCCGGCACCTGCGTCACCGTCACGGTCGAGGGCACCCGCCCGCTGCCCGCCGAGGTCCAGGCCCTCGTCGGGCCCACCGACGCCCAGCAGCCCCGCCGCTCCACCTCGGGCCTCGACCCGTTCCGGGTCACCATGATCCTCGCGGTGCTGGAGCGGCGCCTCAACGCCCGGCTGAGCGGCTGCGACGTGTTCACCGCCACCGTCGGCGGCATCCGCCTGAACGACCCCGCCGTGGACCTCGCGGTCATGCTCGCCGTGGCCAGCGCCGCAGGCGACCGCCCGCTGCCACCCGGCCTGGTGGTGCTCGGCGAGGTCGGGCTGGCCGGTGAGCTGCGCCCGGTACGCGACATCAGGCGCCGGGTCGCCGAGGCGGCCCGGCTCGGCTTCACCCGCGCCCTGGTGCCCATGGGCTCGCTCGACCAGGACACCCCGCCGCCCGGCACCGAGGGGAACGACGCCCTGCGTCCCGTTCCCGTGGGCCGACGACCGGCCCGCACCACGGCGCTCACCTCCGGTTTCGAGGTCACCGAGGCGGAGAACGTCTGGGACGCCCTCACCCACGTCACCTGACCTCCGGGTGAGACCGCCGGGTCCGGGTGGCTTCACCCAGGCCCGGGCGGGCCCCTCCCCGGTAAACTGGCGACGTCAGCGACCAGCGGGGGCCATGTGGCTAACATCGACAAGGGGATCGACGAGCGGCGAAGATCCATCCTTGCCGCGCTCGCTCCGGGCACCGAGCTACGCGACGGCCTGGAGCGCATTCTGCGTGGCCACACGGGGGCACTGATCGTCCTCGGTTACGACACCGAGGTCGAGAGCGTCTGCACCGGCGGCTTCACACTCGACGTCGAGTTCTCCGCCACACGGCTGCGCGAGCTGGCCAAGATGGACGGCGCCATCGTGGTCGACCAGGCCGCCGGCAAGATCGTGCGTGCCGCCGTGCACCTCGTGCCGGACTCGGCCCTGCCCACCAACGAGTCGGGCACCCGCCACCGCACCGCGCAACGCGTCGCCCGGCAGACCGGCTTCCCCGTGATCTCCATCAGCAAGTCGATGCGCATCATCGCGCTCTACCTCGACGGCGTGCGGTACGTCCTGGAGGAGTCCGCCGCCATCCTGTCCAAGGCCAACCAGGCGCTGGCGACGCTCGAACGCTACAAGATGCGCCTGGACGAGGTCTCCGGCACCCTGTCCGCCCTGGAGATCGAGGACCTGGTCACCGCACGCGACGTCGCGGTCGTGGTCCAGCGCCTGGAGATGGTCCGCCGCATCGCCGGCGAGATCGAGGGCTACGTCGTGGAGCTCGGCACCGACGGCCGGCTGCTCTCCCTGCAACTGGCCGAGCTGGTGGCCGGCGTGGAGGGCGACCGCGACCTGATCATGCGCGACTACCTCCCGTCAGGGAAGGAACGCCGTCCACGCCGCGTCCCCGAGTCCCTGGCCGAGCTGGACCGGCTGTCCGCCTCCGACCTCCTGGACCTGACCGCCGTGGGCCGTGTGCTGGGCCACGCCGGCTCCGAAGCCCTGGAGTCCCCCGTGAGCCCCCGAGGCTTCCGCCTCCTGGCGAAGGTCCCCCGCCTCCCCGGCAGCGTGGTGGACCGCCTCGTGGACCACTTCGGCGGCCTCCAGAAGCTCCTGGCCGCCAGCACCGCCGACCTCCAGTCCGTCGGCGGCGTAGGCGAGTCGCGCGCCCGCAGCGTCCGCGAGGGCCTCTCCCGCCTCGCCGAGGCCTCCATCTTGGAACGCTACGTCTGACGCCCCGTCAGCGGAGGTGGAAGATCAGTTCGTGGCTGCGCAGGGCGCCGAGGCGGGCGGTCGCCACGTAGGTGCCGGGGCGGGCTCGGGGGCGTTCCGAGTGACAGTCGGGGCCTGAGCGGCGGCGATCCCATCTCACTTCTGTCACGTGTGGGACGCCTCTGCGCAGGGTGTGCATGTCGCGGCCGGGGCCGCTCACGCAGTCGGTGGTGGACCAGATGCGGTCGCCGCCAGAGGTGATCATCGTTTCGACGGCGCGCCGGCCGAGGTCGACGGCGCATGACAGGTGGCCGGTGTTCACCACCGTCAGCAGGAAGCTCGGGGTACGGCCGGCCGCGTACACGCGGGACTCGGCGTGGAGGCTCAGCACCAGGTCGGGGCCGCGGCACGGCTCTTCGGGCTCCGGTGACGGCGGGGGGGCCGCTCCGGGACGTGCCGCCGTCTGGTCGGTGCGCGGTGCCGCGGTGGGGCCGCTGCTCTTGCCGGGCTTCGCGTGGGTTCCCGCGCCCAGGCCTCCGGACGCGCTGCTGCACGCCCATGCCACGACCGCGACCACCACGAGCACGCCGACCAGCACGGCGACTCGCCTGCGCCAGTACACCTCAGGCCCGTCTACTCCTATGTCACCACGGAACGTGTCCGGATCCATACTCATAGTATGGAGAGAACTGGCCATCGAGGAGGTGTCGACCCGCCGATCCGGGAAACCGCCGGACGGGCGGGGTCAGCCCGCGGTGCCGGGGAGGCGGTACGTGCCGTCGGGCATGGGCTCGGCCAGACCGTCGGCGATGAGACCGTCAAGGGCGCGCTCGCGCTGCACGGCGTCGGCCCAGACGGCGTCCAGAGCGGCCTTCGGCACGGGAGCGTGCGCCTCACGCAGGACGGCCAGCAGGCGGCCGCGGCACTGGCGGTCGGTGCCGGCGTAGGTCTGGCCGCGGCGGGCGGGGCCGTCGTACGCGGGGCGGCCGGCCAGGCGCCAGGCGCAGTGGGCGGCGACGGGGCAGCCGGCGCAGCGCGGGGCGCGGGCGGTGCAGACCAGGGCGCCGAGTTCCATCACCGCCACCGCCCAGCGGGGGGCGTCCACCGGGGGGACCAGCGACTCGGCCAGGGCGCGCTCGGCCGCCGTGGTGGTCTTCGGCGGGAACTCCTCGCCCCGCACGGCGCGGGCCAGCACCCGGCGCACGTTGGTGTCGAGCACGGCGTGGCCGGCCCCGTAGGCGAAGCTGGCGACGGCCGCCGCCGTGTAGTCGCCGACACCCGGCAGGCGGCGCAGCTCGTCGTAGGTGGACGGCACCCGCCCGCCGTGGTCGTCCGTGATGGCCCTGGCGCACGCGTGGAGGTTGAGTGCGCGCCGCGGATACCCCAGGCGGCCCCAGTGCCGCACCGCCTCCCCGGGCGGCTCGGCGGCCAGCGCGGCGGGCGTGGGCCAGCGCCGCATCCAGTCCTCCCAGACCGGCAGCACCCGTGCCACGGGGGTCTGCTGGAGCATGATCTCGCTGACCAGCACACCCCAGGCGTCCGTGCCGGGGCGCCGCCACGGCAGGTCGCGCGCCGCGACCCCGTACCACTCGACAATCGCCTCTCGCAGCCCGCCTGCCATGCCCCGAGCCTAGTGGCCGGCCGCACACCCTGTTCGCGAAGTACAGCGGGGAGTAGGGGGTCAGGCGGCGAGTTTCAGGCCGAGAGCGGTCAGGTTGCGGCGGGTCCAGTCCAGGTCGGCGGCGAGGGTGGCCACCAGGGCGGCGGGGCCCTTGTTCTTGGCGGGGGTGGTCAGGCCGTGGGTCTCGACCTCGATGTGGGCGCCGGCCCGGGGGTGGGTGCTGAGGATCGTGGAGAGGGTGTCCTCCAGAATCGCCTGCGGGGTCTCGCTGCTGTGGACGTGGCCCAGCTTGACCACCGAGGACCCGGCGGCGGCCACCCCGCGCAGCGCGGCGCCGGGCTCGGTGGTGCCGCAGGTGAGGTGGCAGGCGTCCAGGGAGACGCCGAGGTACTCGGAGTCGATGCCGCAGACGCGCTCGACGGCCTGCTCGGTGGTCTCCAGGACGCAGCCGGGCCACGGCTGGAAGCCGACGCGGATGGTCTTGCCGGTGACGCTGTGCAGGCCGCGCAGCTCGCGGGACAGGCGGTCGAGGCGGCGGGACGCTATGGCGTGCAGGTCGGCGGGCCAGTCGCGGCGCCAGCCGATGGGGATGGTGGTGATGCTGCCGAAGCGGACGTCGTCCGGCAGCAGGTAAGCGAGGATCTTGGCCAGCGCCATGGTGTACCGGTACCGCTCGGGCTTGGCCCAGTCGGGGCCAGGCGAGTCCTGGCCCATGCCACGGCCGCCGGCGCCGTTGAGGCTGACGACCTCCAGGCCGCGCTCCTCCAGCGAGCGGCGCAGCCGGACCAGCTCGATGCGATCGGCGGTGAGGTGGTCGGCGACCGCCGGGGCGAGCCAGAGGCCGATGCCGAGGCGCGCCACACCGAGCCGCTTGCGCACCGGGACGGCGTAGCGGGTCAGGTGGGCGATCAGGTTCTCCAGGTCCTCCGCGGGGTGGACGCCCGCGTTGTAGGACAGGTGAACGAGCGTGCCGTCCTCGTGACACAGGCGCATCCGGTGCCTCCCAGGCATACTGCGTTTGTCCGGCTTCCGCGCAGCGCGCGTCGGAGCCCCCTGCCGCGGTGGTCCCTACTGACGGGCACGGCCGGAGCGAGTCTGCCCGGCACGCACCCCTCCCCGCGTCCGCCTGGCAGCGGATCGTCCGCTACGCCGGCGGGAGGATCCCCGCGCGAATCACCACCCGGTGAACCCCGGTGATCGGCCGGCTCGCGGGCCCGGCCGGATTCGCTCTACAGAGTGTAGTACTACCTGCCGTGGTGGCATAGCGAATCACACCAAAACGATCTCACCAAATACGAAAGACCCCCCGTGAGAAGTTTCACGGGGGGTCTCGCGCGTTTCTGCTGGTACCGCCGGGTGCTACGCGGGACGGCGGTCCGCCGGCGCGGCGGCGGCACCGGCCCGGCTGCTCGCCGGCTCGCGGAAGCCCTCGGCCGATTCGGGCAGGTCCTGCGGACGCTGCTCGCCGGTGAAGACGAACGTGGCGCCCTCACCCTCACCCTCGATGGTCACCTTGACGACCTGGCCGGGACGCAGGTCGCCGTACAGGATCTTCTCCGACAGCGTGTCCTCCAGCTCGCGCTGGATGGTGCGCCGCAGCGGCCGGGCGCCGAGCACGGGGTCGTACCCGCGGTCGGCCAGCACCTGCTTGGCCTCGGAGGTGAGCTCCAGGCCCATGTCGCGGTCCTTCAGGCGGGCGTCCACCTGGGCCAGCATCAGGTCGACGATCTGGATGATCTCGCCCGGCGTGAGCTGGTGGAAGACCACGGTGTCGTCGACACGGTTGAGGAACTCGGGCCGGAAGTGCTGCTTGAGCTCCTCCTGGACCTTCGCCTTCATGCGGTCGTAGTTGCCCTCGACGTCGTTGGTCTTCGCGAACCCGACCCCGATGCCCTTGGAGATGTCCCGGGTGCCGAGGTTGGTCGTCATGATGATGACGGTGTTCTTGAAGTCCACGACGCGACCCTGGGCGTCGGTCAGGCGACCGTCCTCCAGGATCTGGAGCAGCGAGTTGAAGATGTCCGGGTGGGCCTTCTCGATCTCGTCGAACAGGACCACGGAGAACGGCTTGCGCCGGACCTTCTCGGTGAGCTGGCCGCCCTCCTCGTACCCGACGTAGCCGGGCGGGGAGCCGAACAGCCGCGAGACGGTGTGCTTCTCCATGAACTCGGACATGTCCAGCATGATCAGCGCGTCCTCGTCCCCGAACAGGAACTCGGCCAGCGCCTTGGACAGCTCGGTCTTACCGACACCGGACGGGCCGGCGAAAATGAACGAGCCACCGGGACGGCGCGGGTCCTTCAGACCCGCCCGCGTGCGGCGGATGGCCCGCGACAGACCCTTGATGGCGTCGTCCTGGCCGATGATCCGCTTGTGGAGCTCGTCCTCCATGCGGAGCAGCCGCTGGGACTCCTCCTCGGTGAGCTTGAACACCGGGATGCCGGTCGCGGTCGCCAGGACCTCGGCGATGAGCTCCTCGGTGACCTCGGCCACGACGTCCATGTCGCCGGCCTTCCACTCCTTCTCGCGCCGGTCGCGCTTGAGCTGGAGCTGCTTCTCCTGGTCACGCAGGGCCGCGGCCTTCTCGAAGTCCTGCGCGTCGATCGCGGACTCCTTGTCCCGGCGCACCTGGGCGATCTTCTCGTCGAACTCGCGGAGGTCCGGCGGGGCGGTCATGCGGCGGATGCGCATGCGCGAGCCGGCCTCGTCGATGAGGTCGATCGCCTTGTCCGGCAGGAACCGGTCGCTGATGTAGCGGTCGGCGAGCTGCGCCGCCGCCACCAGCGCGGCGTCGGTGATGGTGACGCGGTGGTGGGCCTCGTAACGGTCGCGCAGGCCCTTGAGGATCTCGATGGTGTGGCTCAGGCTGGGCTCGGCCACCTGGATCGGCTGGAACCGGCGCTCCAGCGCGGCGTCCTTCTCGAGGTGCTTGCGGTACTCGTCGAGCGTGGTCGCGCCGATGGTCTGCAGCTCGCCGCGGGCGAGCATCGGCTTGAGGATGCTCGCGGCGTCGATGGCGCCCTCGGCGGCGCCCGCGCCGACCAGGGTGTGCAGCTCGTCGATGAACAGGATGATGTCGCCCCGGGTGCGGATCTCCTTGAGGACCTTCTTCAGGCGCTCCTCGAAGTCACCGCGGTAGCGGGAGCCGGCGACCAGGGCGCCGAGGTCGAGCGTGTAGAGCTGCTTGTCCTTGAGCGTCTCGGGCACCTCGCCCTTGACGATCTTCTGGGACAGGCCCTCGACGACCGCGGTCTTGCCCACGCCGGGCTCGCCCACCAGCACCGGGTTGTTCTTGGTGCGGCGGGACAGCACCTGCATGACCCGCTCGATCTCCTTGTCGCGGCCGATCACCGGGTCCAGCTTGCCCTCGCGGGCGGCCTGGGTGAGGTTGCGGCCGAACTGGTCGAGCACGAGCGAGGTGGAGGGGGCGGACTCCGCGGGCCCACCGGCCGCCGCGGGCTCCTTGCCCTGGTAGCCGTGCAGCAACTGGATCACTTGCTGGCGCACGCGGTTCAAGTCGGCGCCGAGCTTCACCAGCACCTGAGCCGCGACACCCTCGCCCTCCCGGATCAGACCCAGGAGGATGTGCTCGGTGCCGATGTAGTTGTGACCCAGCTGCAAAGCCTCACGAAGCGACAGCTCGAGCACCTTCTTGGCCCGCGGCGTGAACGGGATGTGCCCCGACGGCGCCGACTGGCCCTGCCCGATGATCTCCTCGACCTGCTGCCGCACACCTTCAAGACTGATCCCAAGACTCTCCAGAGCCTTGGCGGCCACACCCTCCCCCTCGTGGATCAACCCGAGAAGAATGTGCTCAGTACCGATGTAGTTGTGGTTGAGCATCCTGGCTTCCTCCTGAGCCAGGACGACAACCCGCCGTGCGCGGTCAGTGAACCTCTCGAACATGTCGTCGCTCCTCACAGAGCGGCCAGGCTGCTCGGGATATCCGGGCCCGCCGCATCCGCATGCTAGCCCCGACCGGTGACCGCTCTATGCACATGAGCGTTCCCCGGGAGCAGGGCGTTCACGCTCCATCCAACTACTGTTGGGGGCCCGCGTGTTCCCTCTACGCCGCAAGCGAACGACGTTTAACCCGCAGTTTTCCTACGGACGCTCGATCACGTGCCGGACGATCTCGACCGGATAAACGGGATCATGCGGCTATGACGGCGCCGTGAAGGCGCGCCGCCGCCATAGCCGGTGATCATATGTGGACGTCAGTGCGCCGCCTCGTACTTCTCCACCACGGAAGAGGCAATGCGCCCCCGCTCGCTGACCGAGATGCCGTGTGCCTTCGCCCAGGCCCTGATCTCCGAGCTCTTTTCCCGGGACGGACGCTGGCCCGCGCCCCGCCTGCGGCCGCGGGCGGGTGTGCTCTCGGCTCTGCGTGCGCTGGACACGAATTGGGACAGCGCGTCACGGAGCTTCTTGGCGTTATCGCCGCTCAGGTCAATCTCGTAAGCGGCGCCATCAATCGCGAAGGTGACAGTCTCACTGGCCTCGCCACCATCGAGGTCGTCGATGAGTATCTTCTGGATCTGCGTGGCCATCTGGCAATCCTTTCGCAGAGCATAGTTCTTTTCGTCAGCCAAACATATACCCGGCAACCCTGGCTGACAATTCAGGATGCTGTTGTGATTGAAGTGGAACCGAGTGGCCGTCGCCGGCTCAGCCTGAAGAAGCCTCCGAAGACTTCTCCGAGGGTTCCGTCGCCCGCCCCCGGGCCCGCGCTTCGGAACGCACGAGCTTCACCACGGCGACGATGACCACCACGGCGACTACCGCTGGCGGTATCAACGCGGACAATACATCGTTCATTGATCCTCGCTCCACGCGGGGGGGCGGGATTCAGCGGCCCCCACGTTAATTGTCACACGAGACTCCCTCAGCCCGTACCACGGTTGCCTGATCCGGGAGTCAGGATCCGACTCTAGCCCCACACGAGGTCAGGGCAGGTTGCGGGGCCGGGTCCCAAACCCGGCCGAAGGACCGTTCCACGCTTATCCCGTCTCTCCAGCCGTCTTACCGGATGGCCCGGGAATGGTGATCCTCCCGAAAACACCGACGGGGCGGCCGCAGCGCGGCCGCCCCGTCGAAAAAACCCGTCTCAGCGGGGCGCCTTGACGACAACCGTCCCCGCGATCTTGTCGTGCGGGCCCTGATGCCGGGGCTTGTCCACGAGGATTAGGATCGCCAGCACGAGCACGAAGATGGAGGCCAGCCATCCGACGACGGGAATGCCGTAGAGAGCCATCACGCCGGGGAAGATAGCGGAACGCTTCATGACGGCGCCCGAATCAACCGGGCCGCCGGCCGCCGACACCAGGCGGATCTTCATGACCTTCTTACCGAGCGTCTGCCCGTCCTTGGAATGCAGCACATAGTCATAGGCGGCATACGCGCCGAAGGCGATGATCGCGGCGAGCAGACCGGGCAGGACGACCGATCCGGTGGCCGCCGAGGGGTCCGCCAGGATATCCGCGACCGAGGGCCCGAACATGCTGTAGAAGATGGAATTCAAGATCCCGTAGACGACGCTGAAGATCAGGCCGTCGAGGAACCGGGCCACCCAGCGCTCCCACCAGAGGGCGAGCGGAGCCTGGCCGTAGGGGTCCGGCTGGCCGTAGCCCTGCTGAGGGTAGCCCTGCTCGCCGTACGCCGGCTGGCCGTAGCCCTGCGGCTGGCCGTAGCCCTGGGGGTCGCCGTACTGCGGGCCCGGCTGCTGGCCGTAACCCTGCGGCTGGCCGTACTGCTGACCGTACTGCTGCCCGTACTGCGGATCGGGCTGCTGGGGGTGCCCGTAGGGGCCACTCCCGGGGGGTGGTTCCGCCGTCATCTGATCACCTTTCGCGACAGGCGAACGGGCACACGCCGTTCATGCAAGGTCCTATCGCAAGTAGGGGTAGGCCCGTTACCACTTTGCCCACTTCGCACCCGTAATGTTCAACAGCAAGAACACGAAAACAGGGCCGGGTACGATCCCCGGCCCTGTCCGCGCCCCGGTCACCTGACCTTGACGACCACCGTCTTCGCGGCCTTGTCGTGCAGACACTGCTGGTACGGCTTGTCCCAGAACTGCCACAGCACGTTCACCAGCGCGAAGATGCCGACCACGATGCTCACGAACGGGATCCAGCGCAGCAACTGCGGCCCGAAGAACACCGCGGCGCGCTTGACCGCCGCGTCGCTGGGCAGCCCGCCCTCAAGGGAGCCCCCAAGGGTGATGACCTTGATGCCCATGGCCATCTTGCCGACCGTCTGGCCGCGGCTCTTGTGCATGAAGAAGTCGTAGACGACGTAGATCGCGCCCACGATCAGCGCCAGCGCGAGCTCGTAGAGGAACACGCCGCCGCCCTCGACGACCTGGCCCGTCGACGGGTCGAAGCTCGGCTGGGTCACCAGCACGGCAAGCAGGATCACGGTGAGGATGACCGTGGGGATCGCGAGGAGCACACCGTCGATGATGCGCGCCACCAGGCGCTGCCACCACTCGGCGAGCGGCGCCGGCACCCCGGCCGGGCCCGGGCCCGTCGCGCCGTAGGGCTTGGGGTAACCCTGCTCGCCGTACGCCGGCTGGCCGTAGCCCTGCTGCTGCCCGTATCCCTGGGCCCCGTACTGCTGCTGCCCGTAGGCGGCCTGCGGGTCCTGCTGGCCGTACTGCTGCCCGTACTGCTGCTGGCCGTAGCCCTGCTGACCCTGCTGGCCGTAGCCCTGCGCGCCGTAACCCTGCTGCGCCTGCTGACCGTAGCCCTGGCCGTACTGCTGCTGCTCCTGGCCGTAGCCCTGCTGGCCCTGCTGGCCCTGCTGGCCGTACCCCTGCTGCTGGCCGTAGCCGGAGGGGTCCTGCTGGCCGTACTGCTGCTGGGGGTAGCCGTTCTGGTCGTAGCCCTGCTGGCCGTACTGCTGGCCTTGCTGGGCCTGCTGGCCCTGGCCGTAGCCCTGCTGCTGGCCGTAACCCTGCTGCGCCTGCTGGCCGTAGCCCTGCCCGTACTGCTGCTGCTCCTGGCCGTAGCCCTGCTGCTGCCCGTACTGCTGGCCGTAACCCTGCTGGCTCTGCTGACCCTGCTGACCGTAGCCCTGGCCGTACTGCTGCTGGCCGTAGCCCTGGCCGTACTGCTGACCCTGCTGTCCCTGCTGTCCCTGCGACTGCTGGGGGTATCCCTGGCCGTACGCTCCGGTCCCGCCCTGCTGACCGTAGGGGTCCTGCTGGCCGTAGGACTGCTGTCCGTACGACTGCTGCTGGGGATAACCGTGTTCCGACGTCGGCTGGGGGCGGTGGACGACTGTGACCTCCGGGTCGAGACCCGCTCCGGGACGCTCGGCCTGCTGTCCATACTGCGGAGTCCCGGATGACGGGTTGTCGTCCGGTTCGTCACGTGGGTACGGCGGCTGTCCGGTGCTCACCGTTTCACCTCACTTCGGCTTCGCATGTGGCAAATGTCAGGCACACATGCTGTGGTGCTGCCCAACGTAGCGACAGCGGGATCAACAGTCACCTTTCCATGGCGTCATCCCAGGGGTCAGGAAGGCTCAGGAAGGCGGCGAGAGATGGAGGAGCATGCGCGTGTTGCCCAGAGTGTTCGGTTTGACGTGTTCCAGATCCAGGAACTCCGCGACGCCCTCATCGTAGGAGTCCAGCAACTCCGCGTACACCTCAGGTGATACGGGTGTGCCCTGGATCTCGGCGAATCCGTGCCTGGCGAAGAACTCCACCTCGAAGGTGAGGCAGAACACCCGGCGCAGCCCGAGCTCCCTGGCGGTGTCGAGCAGCGCCGCCACGATGCGGTGCCCGATGCCCCGCCCCCGGCAGCGCACGTCCACCGCCACCGTGCGGATCTCGGCGAGGTCCTCCCACAGCACGTGCAGCGCCCCGCAGCCGACCACCTCGCCGCCCCGCTCGGCGACCCAGAACTCCTGCACGTCCTCGTACAAGGTGACCGTGGCCTTGCGCAGCAAGCGGGGCCCGTCGCCGGAATACGACTCGACCAATCGCCCGATGGCCCGGACGTCCGTCGCGCGGGCACGCCGGACGACCAACTCGCTCCCGGCCGGCACGGACTCCACGACCTGCTCCATGACCGGCCAGCGTATCCGCAGGCAGCACGCGTCGCCGACCTGCGCCGGCGCGCGTCGGCGATAACGGACGGCCCCAAATTAGGCCAGGTCCGATTCCGGTCGCGGTGGGTAGCCGGGCGAGCGCGAGCCGTCGAAACGCGGCAGGACGTCCCGTAAACGCCATAACAAGACGGCAGCGACCTGCGACTTCGCCGTCACGGGAGCGTAAAGCGGACGTCTTCCCAGCGTAAAGCGGGTTTGTGGCCCGTCCCGGCGTGATCGCTCCGTGATGCGGCGGTTGTGATTCCTCTACAGAATTCGTAGTTCTGGTTGAGCAGGAACCTGAGCTGCACTAGTGTCACGGCTCGATCCCGGTCATCGCCCACGATGGCCGGACCGCCTAATCCCGGCCACCTCCGACACGCCGGGAACCGGGGAACCACATGGCACCCGCCGGTACCGTCCGGCCGCCGATCCCCCGGGGTGAATCCGAGAGGGAGGCATCGCGATCTTCGCGACCGGTCACTCGGTAGGGCTACTCCCGCCCGAACCCGTCAGCTAACCCGGTAGGCGGCCGAGGAGAGGAGCTCGTTGGTGCACGCTGGGCGCACGCCTGGGAAGAGCACGGGCCGGCACGCCCGCCCCCTGGACCACCGGTCCCGGTTCGGCGCGGCTGTGACGGCCATGACGGCCCGAGTGGCCCGCGTACGACCGGGGCGCCTGCCCCGCCGTGTCGCCATGGTCACCGTCGCCCTGACCGCCCTGACGTTCGGCACGCCGCTGATGTCCGCGACCGCCGAGCCCAAGCCGAGCCTGAACGAGCTCAAGAACCAGGTCGAACGCCTCTACAACGACATCGAGGCGCTGACCGAGCAGTACAACGGCCAGAAGGAGCGCCTGAAGCAGGCACAGCGCTCGGCCAAGCTCGCCAACCAGACGCTGGAGAAGAGCCAGGCCGACCTGGAGGAGAAGCGCCAGAAGGCGGGGCTCTACGCCCAGGACGCCTACATGACCGGCGGCATCGGCTCCTCACTCGCCCTCGCGATGTCCGGCGACCCCGAGGGCTACCTCGACCGCGCGGCCACGACGTACGCCCTGCAGCTCCAGCAGGGCGAGGAGGTCTCGCAGATCACCAAGGCGATGGACAGCGCCGAGCGTGCCAAGGAGAGCGCCAAGGCCCGCGAGGCCGAGGTCAAGAAGCTCGTCGCCGAGCTCGACGCGAAGCGGGACAAGATCCGCGGTCTGGTGACCCGCACCGAGAGCAGCCTGTTCCGCCGGGCCCTCTCGCAGGTGGGCGGCTACGGCAGGGCCACCAAGGTGGCCATCCCGATCCCCGGGGACGGCAAGGCGGCCGAGGCCGTCAGGTGGGCGCTCACGCAGCAGCTCAAGCCGTACGTCTGGGGCGCGGAGGGCCCGAACTCCTACGACTGCTCCGGCCTGGTCATGTGGGCCTACCAGAAGGTCGGCATCAGCCTCCCGCACTACACCGGCGACCAGTGGACCGCGGGCACCCATGTGTCCCGTGAGGAGATGCGCCCGGGCGACCTCGTGTTCTTCTACAGCGACCTGCACCACGTGGGCATCTACATCGGCGGCGGCATGATGGTGCACGCCCCCCGCACCGGCGACGTGGTGCGGGTGGCGCCGATCGGCAACCGCCCGTTCGCGGGTGCCGTGCGCATCGCCGACTGACCTTCGGATCAGATCAGCCGGCGACGGGCCGCCCAGGCCACCGCCTCGATCGCGGTGGCCACGCCGATGCGGTCGCAGATGCCGCGCAGGCGGCGGCGGACGGTGCGGCCGCTCACGTCGAGCCGCCGGCCGACTCGATCGACGGTGACGCCCTTGGCCAGTTCGGCGAGCAGCAGCAGATCATCGTCGGTCAGTCCCACGTCTGATCCCGCGGGAATGTCATTTCCCCGGGAAACCAGATCCGGATACGCCATCGGGTGTCCTCTCCCCCACGACGAACTCGGCTACATACTTGAATGCTTCGGCCCGCCCGTCAGGAACGGTAAACGCCACGTTGAAAGGTCGTCAAGCACTGACCGCGATACCTGTTACGTTCGTCATTGACATACCACTCCATATGTGAACTACTCATGACATGTTTACGAGCCCGTAGCGGGGCGGACAGCGGCGATCAAGGGGAGGGGCGCCGACGGACGTCACGCAAGGGTGTGACGGCATGCCTGGTGGATCGGCGGTTCCGCTGTCACACCTGCGGTCCCACGCTCGCTCGCCCCATGTCGCCGACATATGATCAGGAGCCTATGCGCGCTTATTAGTCGCGAAATATGGCACACTTTCCCAGGCTTTTCCGCATGCCCGTCATCGCGGTGATCCGTCAGGGCCGGGGCATTTGCCCGGCCCTGCTGAGGCATGCCTGCTTTTCGAGCGGGTCAGCCCACGTTGCGGTTGTAGATGAGCCGCAACCCGATGAGCGTCAGCCACGGCTCGTGCACGTCGATGGACCGCGCCTCGTCCACCACCAGCGACGCCAGGGTGCCGGTGGCGACCACCGTCACGTCGTCGGGGTCGGCGGCGAGCTCGGGGGCCATGCGCTCGACGATGCCGTCCACCTGGCCGGCGAAGCCGTAGATGATGCCCGCCTGGAGGGCTTCGACGGTGTTCTTGGCGATCACCGAGCGCGGGCGGACCAGCTCCACCTTGTGCAGTTGCGCGCCCGCCGCCGCGAGCGCGTCCACCGAGATCTCGATGCCGGGCGCGGTGACCGCGCCGACGTACTCCCCCTTGGCCGAGACCGCGTCGAACGACGTCGCCGTGCCGAAGTCGACGATCACGCACGGCCCGCCGTACAGGGTGACGGCGGCCAGGGCGTTGACGATGCGGTCGCTGCCGACCTCCTTGGGGTTGTCCATGCGCACCGGCACCCCGGTGCGCACCCCGGGCTCCACGATGACGGCGGTCACGTCGCCGTAGTACCTGCGGCACATCTCGCGCATCTCGTTGAGCACCGAGGGCACCGTGGAGCACAGGGCGATGCCGCTGATGTCGGCGTCCTTCAGCAGAGGGCTCTGGCCGAGCAGTCCCTGCAGGACGACCGCGATCTCGTCGGCGGTGCGCCGCGCGTCCGTGGCGAGGCGCCAATGCTCGATGACCTCTTCCCCCTCGAACAGGCCGAGCATGGTGTGGGTGTTGCCGACGTCGATCGTGAGCAGCATCAAGCCCCCCGGAGGTCCAAAGCTATGTCGAGTGCGGGCGCGGAGTGGGTGAGGGCGCCCACGGCGAGGAAGTCGACGCCGGTCGCGGCGACCTCACGCGCCACGGCCAGGGTGAGCCCGCCGCTGGACTCCAGGCGCGCGCGGCCGCCGACCAGGCGCACGGCACGCGCCAGGTCGTCCACGGTGAAATTGTCCAGCAGGATCTCCTCCGCCCCCTCCGCCAGCAGTGGTTCGATCTGGTCGAGCCGGTCGACCTCCACCTCGATCGGCAGGCCCGGGTAGGCCCGCCGGACCGCGCGGAACGCCTCGGCGACCCCACCGGCCGCCACCACGTGATTGTCCTTGATCAAGGCCGCGTCCGAAAGCGACATCCGGTGATTGGCACCGCCGCCGCAGCGGACGGCGTACTTGGCGAGGGCCCGCAGGCCCGGGAGCGTCTTGCGGCTGTCCCTGACGCGGGCCCCGGTGCCCTCGACGGCGCGCACCCAGCGTCCCGTCTCCGTGGCGATGCCGGACAGGTGGGTGAGCAGGTTGAGCACGGTGCGCTCGGCGGTGAGCAGGTCGCGCACCGGGCCGGTGACCGTCATCAGCACGTCGCCCGCGGCCACGCGATCGCCGTCCTTGGCCCGGCGCTCCACGGTGAGCCGTCCGTCCGAGAGCCGGGCGAACGCCGCCTCGGCGACCGGGAGGCCGGCCACCACGCCGTCCTTGCGGGCCACCACGTCGCCGGTGGCGGTCTGGCCGGCCGGGATGGTGGCGAGGGTGGTCACGTCGCCCTCGGGGCTGTCCTCGGCGAGCGCGGCGTCGATCAGCGCGACGACGGCGGCCGGGTCCAGGCCGGCGTCCGCGAGCTCGGCCTCGGTCTGGCGCGGCAGCGTGGTGGCGCGGTCCTCGTCGTGGCGGCGGTAGTTCATGGTCAGCCCCTCCTCGGCCAGGGTCATGTCCAGGTGCCCGAGCCACCAGGTGTCGTCGCGCTCGGGGAAGTCCTCGCGCCAGTGCGAGCCGCGGGTCTCCTCGCGGGCCGCGGCCGCGGTGACGAGCGCCGTGGCCACGGTGAGCAGATTGGTGGTCTCCCAGGCCTCCGTGCACGGCTGGACGGCCACCGGCGTCCACCGGGCGTCCAGCAAAGCCTGGCGCACCTCACGCAGGCTCCGGCCGCCGCGCAGCACCCCGGCGCCCGCGCTCATGCGGGCCTGCACCCGGGGGCGCACGCGCGGGTCGGCCAGCCCGGCGGCGCGGCCGTCGTCCACCGGCTCGCCCGGCCGGTGGCGGGCGGCGGCGAGGTCGGCGGCGATGCGCTCGGCGAAGACCAGGCCCTCCAGCAGCGAGTTGGACGCCAGACGGTTGGCGCCGTGCACCCCCGTGCAGGCCACCTCGCCGCAGGCGTACAGCCCAGGGACGCCGGTGTGCCCGTCGAGGTCGGTGCGCACGCCGCCGCTGGCGTAGTGGGCGGCGGGGGCGACGGGGATGGGCTCGCGCACCGGGTCGACGCCGTGCTCCAGGCAGATGGCGTGGATGGTGGGGAAGCGGGTGCGCCACTTCTCCTCACCGAAGTGCCGGGCGTCCAGGTGCACGTGGTCCGCGCCGGTCTCCAGCATGCGTCGCATGATCGCCTTGGCCACGACGTCGCGCGGGGCGAGGTCGGCGAGCTCGTGCACGCCGGCCATGAAGCGCTCGCCCGCGGCGTCGATCAGCACGGCGCCCTCGCCGCGCACCGCCTCGGAGATCAGCGGCTGCTGGCCGGTGGAGTGCTCGCCGAGCCACAGCACGGTGGGGTGGAACTGGACGAATTCGAGATCGCTGACGACGGCCCCGGCGCGCAGGGCGAGGGCCACGCCGTCGCCGGTGGACACCAGCGGGTTGGTGGTGGCCGCGTACACCTGGCCCATGCCGCCGGTGGCGAGCACGACGGCCGCGGCGCGGACGGCCCCCACGCCGTCGCGCGCGCCCTCGCCCATGACGTGCAGGGTGACGCCGCAGGCGGCGCCTGCTGCGTCCGTGAGGAGGTCGAGCACGAGGGCGTGCTCGATCACCTCGATGCCGGGGGCGCGCGGTCCCGCGGGCTCGGCGGCCCGTACGGCGGCGACCAGGGCGCGCTGCACCTCGGCCCCGGTGGCGTCGCCGCCCGCGTGCACGATGCGGTCACGGCGGTGGCCGCCCTCGCGGGTGAGCTGGAGGCCGCCGCCCGGCTCGCGGTCGAACCGCGCGCCGCTGTCCATCAGGCGCCGCAGCGCGTCCGGCCCCTCGGTGACGAGCATCCTCACGGCGGTCGCGTCGCACAGACCCGCGCCCGCGGTCAGCGTGTCGCGCATGTGCTCGGCGGCGGAGTCGGCGGGGTCCAGCACCGCGGCGATGCCGCCCTGCGCCCAACGGGTGGACCCGGCCGACAACACGTCCTTGGTGACGACGAGCACGCGTGCGCCGGGGACGAGCCGGGCGTACCGCAGTGCCACGGTGAGTCCGGCCACGCCCGAGCCGACGACGACGAGGTCGGCGTGGACGGTCCATCCGGGATCGGGGGCGGTGAGCCGCCGGGGGAGGGGCGGGTACGTCATGGGTCGCTCCTAATTTCGTCACTATGACGATAACCGATGGCGCACACGTCCCCGCCCATGGGGGTGTTCTTCACGATTTCCGCGGGTCAGCGCCTCGCCACAGGTTATGCGTCCCCCCGGGCGGCGGGACCCGCCCCTCCGGGGACGGGGGTCAGGGCAGGGTCAGCACCATGTTGTCGATCAGGCGGGTGGCGCCGACGCGGGCGGCGACGGCCAGGACGGCCTCGCCTCTGTGGTCGTCGGTGACGGGGGTGAACGTGGCGGGGTCGGCCAGGGTGAGGTAGTCGAGGGTGAGAGGGGGGTCGGCGGCGGTGGCGGCGTCGAGGACGGCGTGCGCGGCGCGCAGGATGTCCGCGGGACGGGTGTGCCCGGCGCCGGCGCGGAGCGCGGCCGACAGGGCCAGGGCGGTCACGCGGTCGGCGGGGCTGAGGTAGCGGTTGCGGCTGGACAGGGCGAGGCCGTCCGGCTCGCGGACCGTCGCGCCGCCGACGACGGTCACCGGGACGTCGAGATCGGCCACCATGCGGCGGATCAGGGCGAGCTGCTGGGCGTCCTTGCGGCCGAACACCGCGACGTGCGGGCGCACCAGGTTGAGGAGCTTCAGCACCACGGTCAGCACGCCGTCGAAGTGGCCGGGGCGGAAGGAGCCCTCCACGATCGTGCCCATGGTGCCCGCCGACACGCCGACCTGCCGGTCGGGGAGGTACATCTCGGCGGCGGAGGGCGCGAACACCAGGCCCACGCCCTCGGCCGCGCACACCTCCAGGTCGGCCTCCATCGTGCGCGGGTAGCGGGAGAAGTCCTCCGCGGGGCCGAACTGCAGCGGGTTGACGAAGATGCTCACCGCGACGTGCTCGGCGTGCTCGCGGGCCAGCCGGATCAGCGACCGGTGCCCCTCGTGCAGCGCTCCCATCGTCGGCACCAGCGCCAGTGTGCCCGGTGCCACGCCGGGCCGGGCGGCGCCGCCCGTTCCCGTGTCGCCTGTCACGCCCAGCGCGGCGCGGGCCGCGGCCAGTTCGGCGCGGTTCGCGGCGACGATCACGTCCACGAGTTGCCTCCCAGCGCGTCGAGGAGGCGCTCGGCGGCCTCCGGTTTGAGCAGCCCGGCGGCCAGGGCCCGGTCCGCGGTGAGCCGGGCCAGCGCCACGTAGGCGTCGGCGGCCTCGGGGGCGGCGGCCATGAGGGCGTCCACGTGCTTGCGTACGGTGCCCGCGTCGCCGCGCACGACCGGGCCGGTGAGGCCGGTGATGCCGAGACGCAGGGCGTTGTCCAGGGCGGCGCCGAGCAGCGGGCCGAGCATACGGCCCGGGTGCTCCACGCCGATGCCGCGCAGGATCTGCTGCGACTCGGCGATCAGCGTCACCATGTGGTTGGCGGCGCCGGCCAGCGCCGCGTGGTAGGTGGCGCGGTCCTGCTCGGCCACCCACACCGGCTCGCCGCCCATCTCGATCACCAGGGCCTCGGCCACCGGGCGCAACGGCTCGGGCGCGGTCACCCCGAAGGAACAGCCGGTGACCCTGCGAAGGTCGTCCTCGCGGCCGGTGAAGGTCATCACCGGGTGCAGCGCGAACGGCAGGGCACCCGCGGCGGTGGCAGGGTCGAGCACGCCGAGGCCGTACGCGCCGCTGGTGTGCACGAGCATCTTGCCCCGCAGGTCCACCCCCGCGGCGGCGAGCCCGGCGACCAGGCCCGGCAGGACGTCGTCGGGGACGGTGAGGAGCACAAGCTCGGAGCGGGCGATCAGGTCGTCCGGCCGGGAGATGCCCACGCCGAGCCGCTCCCCCGCCCGGCGGCGGGACTCGTCGGAGACCCCGGCGGCGGCCACGACGCGGTGGCCGGCCTGCGCGAGCGCCGCGCCGAGGGCCGACCCCACCCGCCCGGCGCCGAGCACCCCGACGGCGAGGCGCCCGGGGCGGTCGCTAGTCTCCATCACGCTCCGTCCAGGTTTCTTCCCATCGACGACAGGCCCAGTTGACCAGGGTACGGCGGCGCCTGCCGCGCGCCGCGATCGGGCGTTGGTAACGTGCCGTGCCGTGTGGGTGACCTGGCGGGAGGCCATGGAGCGAGCGCTCTACGGCGAGCGCGGGTTCTATCTGAGGGAACGCCCGCGCGGCCACTTCCGCACCTCGGTGAGCGCGTCCGAGGTGTTCGCGGGCGCGGTGCTGCGGCTGCTCGACGAGGTGGACGCCGCGCTCGGCCGCCCGGACGCGCTCGATCTCGTGGACGTCGGCTCCGGGGACGGCGGGCTGGTGACCGCGGTGCTGCATGCGGCGGAGCCGTCCCTGGCCGCCCGCTTGCGGGCCACGGCGGTCGACCTCGCCGCGCCGCCGCCGGGGCTGGACCCGGCGGTCCGGTGGGCCGCCGAGGTGCCGGAGGGCGTCACCGGGCTGGTGATCGCCAACGAGTGGCTGGACAACGTGCCGCTCGACGTCGCCGAGCAGGCCGGGGACGGCCCGCGGCTGGTGCTGGTGGACCCGGGGACCGGCGAGGAACGGCTCGGGGACCGGCCGGAGGAGCGGGACCTCGCATGGCTGGAGCGGTGGTGGCCGCTGCGGGCCACGGGGAGGCGCGCGGAGATCGGGCGGACCCGGGACGAGGCGTGGGCCGCGGTCGTCGGACGGCTCTCGCGGGGGCTCGCGGTGGCGGCCGATTATGCACACCCTGTGGATAACCGCCCGCCGTACGGCACCTTGACCGGATACCGGGACGGGGGCTGCGTGGCCGCGATACCCGACGGATCCTGCGATATCACCGCACACGTCGCGCTGGACGCCTGCGCCGTCGCCGGCGAGGAAGCGGGCGCGATATCCACAACCCTGACCACCCAGCGGCATGCGCTGCGCTCACTCGGCGTCACCGGCGCCCGGCCGTCGCTCTCCGCCGCGAGCGCCGACCCGGGGGCGTACCTGCGGGGGCTCACCCGGGCGTCCCGGGAGGCCGAGCTGATCGACCCCGCGGGGCTCGGGGGCTTCGGCTGGCTGGTCCAGGCCACCTGCCCCTCGCTGGGCGGGTGGCCGCCGGGGACCTAAGCGGTGGTCACCTCGAGTGACTCAAGGCCGCGGATCACGTAGTTCGGCTTCCAGGCCGGCTCCTCGACCAGGCGCAGCGCGGGCGCCGCCTCCAGCAGGGCCCCGAACGACTCGATCAGCTCCACGCGGGCCAGGGGCGCGCCGAGGCAGAAGTGGATGCCGGCGCCGAAGGAGATGTGCGGGTTGTCGGCGCGGCCCACGTCCAGGCGGTCGGGGTCGGGGAAGACCTCCGGGTCGCGGTTGGCCGAGCCGAACAGCAGGGCCACCTCGGCGCCCTTCGGGATGTCCACGCCGCCGATGGTGACGTCCTCGAGCACCCAGCGCTCGAACATCTGCAGCGGGGTGTCCCAGCGCAGCAGCTCCTCCACGGCGGCAGGCAGCAGCGACGGGTCGGCGCGCAGACGGGAAAGCTCGGTGGGGTTGCGGAACAGCGACCACCAGCCGTTGCCTGTGACGTTGACCGTCGCCTCGTGCCCGGCGTTGAGCAGCAGCACGCACGTGCCGACGAGCTCGTCCTCGGTCAGGGTGTCGCCGCCGTCGGCGACCCGGGCCAGGGCGCTGATCAGGTCGTCACCGGGGTCGTCGCGGCGCAGGGCGGCCAGCTCGCGCAGGTACGCGGCGAACTCGGACGCGGCGCGCACCGCCGTGTGCTGGGCCGCCGGCGAGGGGTTCAGCTCGTACATGCCGCAGATGTCCGCCGACCAGGGACGCAGCAGGTGGCGGTCGGCCTCGGGCACGCCGAGCATCTCGGCGATCACGGTGACCGGCAGCGGCTCCGCGACCTCGGCGAGCAGGTCGCCGCCGCCGCGCTCGACGAAGCCGTCCACCAGCTCGCGGGCGACGCGCCGCACGCGGGGCCGCAGCTCCTCGACCATGCGGGGGGTGAACGCCTTGGAGACCAGGCGGCGCAGCCTGGTGTGCACGGGCGGCTCGACGTCCAGCATGCCGGCCCTGATCACGCGCCAGAACGGCTCCTGGAACTCCGGCTCGGCCGGCCTGCCGAACTCCTCGTGCGTGGCGAGGTGCAGGTAGGAACGGCCGAGCCGCCGGTCGCGCAGCGCCGCGTTGACGTCCCGGTGCCGGGCCACGAGCCACTGGCCGGTGGGCTCGAAGAACCGCACCGGCTCGGTGTCCCGCAGCTCCCGGTACACGTCGTACGGATGAGCGATGAACTCCGGATTCCATGGATCAAAACGCACAAAGTCATGGTAGATGGGATTTTCCTCCCACCGACCTGCGCGTTTCCGGTCTCAGGCGTGCGGCGCCGGGCCCGGCTCGACCTCCTTCCCGGCCGGCTCCTCCTCGGCCGGCTGCTTCCCGGCGGCGCGGGACCTGCGGCGCACCCGGATGTTGAGCAACTCGACGCACAGCGAGAACGCCATGGCGAAGTAGATGTAGCCCTTCGGGATGTGCTGGTCGAAGCCCTCGGCGATGAGCATGACGCCGATCAGCACCAGGAAGGACAACGCCAGCATCTTGATGCTGGGATGGCTCTCCACGAAACGGCTGATCGGCCCGGACGCCATCAGCATCACCGCCACCGCGACGATCACCGCCGCGACCATGACGCCGATCTCGTCGACCATGCCGACCGCGGTGATCACCGAGTCCAGCGAGAACACGATGTCCAGCACCATGATCTGCACGATCACCGACACGAACGACGCGGCGGCCCGCCCGCCGCCCCGCTCGTGCCCGCCTTCGAGACTCTCGCTGATCTCGAAGGCGCTCTTCCCCAGCAGGAAGAGACCACCGAAGATCAATATCAGATCCCGGCCCGAGATCCCGTGCCCCATCACCTCGAACAGCGGCTCCGTCAGCCGCACCACCCACGACAACGCGAACAACAACGCCAGCCGAGTGATCAGCGCGAGCGCCAACCCGAGCTTTCGCGCCCGATCCCGCTGCTCAGGAGGCAGCTTCCCCGAGAGGATCGATATGAAGACGATGTTGTCGATCCCCAGCACGATCTCCAGGGCGACCAAGGTGAGAAACCCGATCCATATCCCCGGATCGGCCACCCAATCCATCTCGCCTCCTTGGAACTACGCCCGTCCCCCATCGAGGGTGACCGGCCCGAACTCGGACATTGATCTGTTGAACGCACAACCCACCCTCAGAGTTCGCCATACAGGACCCGAAGCCCGACGAATCCTGTGGAAGGACGTGCAGGGGTGCCGCACGACACGTGGTGGGGTTGCGGAACGGGCGGGGGGCCGGGTTATAGTCCCGGTAGGTCATGAGTGCCAGCGACAAGCCCCGGCTTGCTGGCCGGCAACCCTCGCGCTCGCGGCGGGGTGCCCCGGGTGAGGACCGGGTTCGGCGCGCAGTGCGCCGGGCAAGCGCGGGCTCCGTCACCCAACGCCGTGACCGGGGTCCCATGACCCTAGGAGGCCGGCGTTGTCGCTCACCGTTCTGAAGTCCGCACCCGCTCCCGCCGTTCCCTCGAACCGTCCCGTCGCCACGCCGGGGGTTCCCGCCGTGCTCGGGGCCGATCTCGAAGTGCCGGTCAAGGGCGGGAAGCTGGTCACCTACGCGAACCTCGACAACGCGGCAAGCGCGCCCTGCCTGGTGGCGGTGAACGACGCGGTGGCGGCGGCGTTGCCCTCGTACTCCAGCGTGCACCGGGGGGCGGGGTACGCCTCGCAGCTCACCACCGCGCGGTACGAGCAGGCGCGGCACACCGTGCGGGGGTTCGCGGGGGCGCGGCGGGACGACGCGGTGGTGTTCACGCGGAACACCACGGACGCGGCCAACCTGCTGGCGCGATGTCTGCCCGCCGGCACCACGGTGGTGGTGTTCGACACCGAGCACCACGCCTCCTTGCTGCCGTGGACCGACACGGTGCGGTTGCCGGCGCCGGAGTTCCCCGGGAGCGCGATCCGGGCGGCGGACGAGGCGCTGGCCGGGATCGACGGGCCGAAGCTGCTGGTGGTCACCGCGGCGTCCAACGTCACCGGGGAACTCTGGCCGGTCGCGGCGCTCGCGCACATCGCGCGCCGGCACGGGGCACGGATCTTCGTGGACGCCGCCCAGCTCGTGCCGCACCGTCCGCTCAACATCACCGCGCTGGACCTCGACTACGTGGCCTTCTCCGGGCACAAGCTGTACGCCCCCTTCGGCGCGGGCGTGCTGATCGGCCGTCCCGACTGGTTGTCCGCCGCGGGGCCGTACCTGCGTGGCGGCGGCGCCTCGGCCGCCGTGACCGTGGACGACACTGGCGCGGTGGACGCCGAGTGGAGTGCCGACCCCGAACAGCGCCACGAGGCCGGCACCCCGAACGTCCTCGGCGCGATCGCCCTGGCCGCCGCCTGCGACACCCTCACCTCCACCGGCTGGACCCCGCTGATCAGGCACGAGGAGCGGCTGCTCGGGCGGCTGCGCGGCGGGCTCGCCGCCATCAAGGGCGTGCGCGAGTTGTCCCTGTGGGGCCCGGACCACCCCCGCGTCGGCATCGTCTCGTTCGTCGTCGAGGGATGGACCGCCCGCGAGGTGGCCGAGGCCCTGTCCGCGGAGTACGGCATCGGCGTCAGGGACGGCCGCTTCTGCGCCCACCCCCTGGTCGGCCACCTGCTCGGCGACGCCGGGCCGTGCGGCGCGTCGGGGGCCGTGCGGGCGTCCATCGGCGCCGGAACCACCGCCGAGCACGTCGAACGGCTGCTCACCGCGCTGGCAGATCTTGTCTCCCGGCGCTGACGTGACAGCATGAGGGTATGACGGAACCTCCTGCCGGAGCCGCTGCTCGCACCGAACGCGTCGTGGGCATCGGCGCCGGGGCCAAGGAGCTGGCGACCGAGGACATGATCCTCAACATCGGGCCCCAGCACCCGTCGACACACGGGGTGCTGCGCCTGCGGCTCACCGTGGACGGCGAACGCATCGCGTCGTGCGAGCCGATCATCGGCTACATGCACCGCGGCGCGGAGAAGCTGTTCGAGGTGCGCGACTACCGGCAGATCATCGTGCTGGCCAACCGCCACGACTGGCTGTCGGCGTTCGCCAACGAGCTCGGCGTCGTGCTCGCCGTGGAGCGCATGCTCGGCATGGAGGTGCCGGTGCGCGCGGTGTGGGCCCGCACGCTGCTCGCCGAGCTGAACCGCGTGCTCAACCACCTGATGTTCCTCGGGTCCTACCCCCTGGAGCTCGGCGCGATCACCCCGGTGTTCTACGCGTTCCGGGAGCGCGAGACGTTGCAGGCCGTCATGGAGGAGATCTCCGGCGGGCGCATGCACTACATGTTCAACCGCGTCGGCGGCCTGAAGGAAGACCTGCCGGAAGGCTGGCTGGACCGCGCCGCCCGTGCGGTGGCCGAGGTGCGGGGACGGCTGCCCGACATCGAGCGGCTGATCCACGGCAACGAGATCTTCCTCGCCCGCACCCGCGGCGTCGGCGTGCTGGACCAGGCGACGATCATGCAGTACGGCGTCAGCGGCCCCATCGCCCGCGCGTCCGGCGTGGATCTCGACCTGCGCCGCGACGAGCCGTACCTGGCCTACGACGAGCTGCCCGTCAAGGTGGTCACCCGGTCGGCGGGCGACTGCCACTCACGCTTCGACGTGCTGATGGAACAGGCCAAGGTGTCGCTCGACCTCGCGGACGCCTGCATCGTCCGCATGCGTGAGCTGCCGCCCGGGCCGATCAACCAGCGGCTGCCCAAGGTGCTGAAGGTGCCCGAGGGCCACACCTACGCCTGGACCGAGTCGCCGCTCGGGCTGAACGGCTACTACCTGGTGTCCCGGGGCGAGAAGACACCGTGGCGGCTCAAGCTGCGCAGCGCGTCGTACAACAACGTCCAGGTGCTGCGGGAGATGCTCCCCGGCAACCTGATCGCCGACATGGTGGCGATCCTCGGGTCGATGTTCTTCGTGGTCGGGGACATCGACAAGTGACCGTCCGAAAGTTTTTCCGGCAAGGCGTTTAATCGCCGCTCTCCGGTGCAGAAGACCGATGCGTGAAGGGACAGGGTGAAGATCAGGGTGGCTCCGCAGGCGGGGGCCCGGCGTGTGGCCGGGCCCCCGCCTCATGCCAAGAGCCCGGCCACACGCCCGAGAGCCCGCCACACGCCCGAGAGCCCGCCACACGCCGAGGACCGGTCACACGTCGAGCTTGTCCCGCGTTCGAGAGCCTGTCCCGCGTCGAGGGCCGGTGACCGCGGGCCGGGATCGCGGCGTGCGTCAGGGGTGTGGTTCCTCGTCCG